>NZ_JAPNKB010000002.1:0-83134 GCF_026626605.1 Myxococcus sp. MISCRS1 | reverse complement strand
AAGGGGGTTCCCGATGGCTTCAAGAAGGCGTTCTTCCTTGGCGGCTGGGCCTGGGTGATTCAGAGCTACCCGACCCTGGTCCATGTGTTCGTGTCGTCGCTGATACGTCTCGGGTTCGTCGCCGTTGGGAGGGGCGGTGATGAGTCGCTGATGTTCGACCCCTCGACGATTGCGGCCTACGGCCTCGACGCGACTGCAGTCCTTGTCACGCAACTGGGTGACAAGTCCTTCGGAGACCCACTGGCGGAGTCAATAGTATTTGGCCTCGCGTACCTGGTCATCATCGCGTGCTTCTTCGTGATGGCGATTCAGGTCTTCTTCGCGGTGATTGAGCACTACCTGTGGATGTGCCTTGCCGGCGTTGCGATGCCCTTTGGCATCTTCAAGCCGCTGGCATTCATCGCGGAGAAAGCTATCGGCGGTGTCGTCTCAAGTGCCTTCAAAATGATGACGCTGGCCCTGGTCGTTGGCGTTGTAGAGCCCCTCCTTCGGAACCTCCGATTCTCGAAGGACGTGATTACCTACAACGAGCTCTGCGCCATGATGTTGACCGTCGGCGCCCTGGCGTTTCTGTTCTGGAAGGCTCCGCAGGTCGCTGCAGGGTGGCTGGGTGGTGCCCCGTCGCTGAGCGCCGGTGACACTGCTCACACGGGGGCTGCAGCTGGCCAGAACGCGGCGAAGGCGGCGGAGAGCACTGGCATCGTCGATGGTGTCAAAGCGCTCGCAGGTGCCGTCGGTGGTGGGGCAATGACAACTGCGGGAGTCCTCGCTCAAGGCGCGAAGATGGGCGCCGCGGCTTCGGAGGGCGGAGGGCTTGGCGCTCGCCTCACTGGTGGCCTCGGCGGCGCGTTCAAAGCTGCCCAGGGGGCACTCGTGAACGGCGTAGGAGGTGCGGCCGATGGCGCAGCCGGGCCGATGATGGAGAAGTTCCGGCGCGGGCAGCTCGCCGCGATTGAGGCGCTCAATCCGTCGGCGGAGGCACCAGGCGGCCAATCTGGTGAGGCTCCATCCACCCCGCCCACCTCACTTTCGGAGATGCCCGGTGCGAAGGGCCCGCTTCCGGCTGGAAGCCCCACCCCGCCGAATGGCCCGGATGGCGGTGATGCCGGTCGCCCGGCCGCAACGCCGGACGCTCCTGCATGGGCTGCGGACGCCGCCAAGCAGCTCAACGCCCTCCCTCAGTCTCCCCCCGTGAACCCGACGCGCAAGTACGGAGCGTGACACGCCATGGCTCAACCCTCACCGAACTATGGACCCAGCAAACCAATCGACACGCCGTTCCGGCGCGCCGCGAAGGAGTGGGACGACAGAATAGGGAGCTCGCGTGTCCAGGCCGCCAACTGGCGACTGGCGACCTTCGGCGCCGGCCTCATCGCGCTCATCGCCGTGATGGGCGTCATCTTCCTTGGCTCACGGCCGAGGTACGTGCCGCATGTCATCGAGGTCGACCAGGTCGGAGCGGCCACCTACCGCGGGCCCGCGGGAAAGGTGGCGGAGGAGTACAAACCGACCGACGCCGTCATCAGGTTCCACCTTCGCCGGTTCCTCACTGCAATCCGCAGCATCTCCGCGGACACAGCAGTGGTGAAGCGCAACTGGGAGGAGGCCTGGCTGTTGACGTCCCGCACTGCACAGGTGGCGCTGGGGAAGTACGCGCGTGAGAACAACCCCATCGCACGGTCAGCCAAGGAGCGAGTGACCGTCGAGGTGAAGTCGATGGTCCAGGTGTCCCAGGGCACATGGCAGGTCGACTGGCTCGAGACGACCTGGGACGAGCGCGGGAGCCCGCGCGACGAGTCCTTGTGGCGCGGGATGTTCACCGTGGCCCAGCACCCCGTCGAGTCCGAGTTGCAGCTCGCGGCAAACCCGCTCGGGCTGCTTGTCGAAGAGTTTCATTGGGACCGTCTCAAATGAAGAGGAGCAACACCGTCATGCACAACACCCGCTGCCTGCTGTACTCCATCCTGTTCGCAACCACCGTTGCGTGCACCACCTCCTCTCCTGCTCAGCGGTCGGCGCCCGAGACGTACGTGCCCGCGAAGCCAATCGTCGAGCCTGCCGCTGCGCCGCCGGTGGCCTCTCCCCAGGTTGCGCCACAGCAGTTCATCAGGAAGCTCCCGGACCCGAGCTCGAGCAGACCATCCGCTCCTCAGCGCCCCGAGGCTGTCGTGGAGGCGGCAACTCGGCGAGCGACCCAAGGACCGGATGCCGACGGCTACTTCAACGCAATCATGCAGTACACCTACGAGCCCGGCGCCTTGTACCAAGTCTACGCCGCCCCATGCTGCGTCACGGACATCCAGCTCCAACCCGGCGAGAAGATTGTCGGGAAGCCTGTTGCCGGTGACACCGTGCGATGGAAGGCAGGCGTGGCGCAGGGCGCGGAAGGAGGACAGGAGGTGTGGCACGTCTACGTCCGGCCGCTGAAGGATGGGCTGCACACCACCCTCTCCATCAACACCAACAGGCGGACATATCGGTTGCAGATGAAGTCCTACCCGGAGACGTACATGGTGGCCGTCCAGTGGATGTATCCGCCCGAGGAGATGGAGATGATTGGGGACCCGTCTCAGGGCCCTATCGCAATGGCAGCTCCGAAGCCGCCCCCCATGCCGGTTGTCGATGTGGCGAACACGAACTTCGGCTACCGGATTGACGTGCTCCGGGGCAGCCCCTCATGGAAGCCGGTGAAGGCGTTCGACGACGGGCGGAAGACGTACATCTCGTTCCCAACGTCCATCGTGAACCGCGAGGCGCCCGCGCTCTACGTGATGAGCCGCGACAACAAGCCTGAGATGGCGAACTACAGGATTCGAGGCAACGTCTACGAGGTTGACCGCCTCTTCGACGCTGCGGAGCTGCGCTTGGGGCAGAACGACCAGGACGTCGTCCGCGTCGTCCGCACGACCACTGACAACTGAGGACGAAATGGCCAACCCAGGGCACCGCCAACTTCCGCCTCCCGACTCGCAGAGTTCCTCGGGTGGCAAGGTTCTTCCCCTCCCTACTGCCAGCGGCAAGGCGCATGGTGGAGTGACGAACCTCACGGACATTCACAAGAGCAAGGTGTCGCCGGACGACGAGCGACTGAGGCTTCCTCGCAAGCGTGGCCGTACCCTGCGCAAGGGGCCGCTGATTGCCGGTGCTGCAGTCGCCGGCGTGGCGCTGCTGGCCGCCGTCTCGGCGGTCCTCGAGGAGCCAGCTCCCGCGGAGTCTGCGGAGCGGCAGACGAAGCCTTCCGTTGTGACGGTCGCTGGGGGGCTGTCTCCAGGGAAGCCGTTGCCGGAGATGCCGGAGGCCGCTCCTGCGCTGCCGGACGTCATTCGGGCCGCGCCGGATGTCCCAACGCTCCCTACGCCTCCGCCTGACATCGACCTGGAGAGCATGGAGCAACCAGGTCGCCGTCTCCCGGTTGCCGTAGCGGTCAAGGAGCCACTGGTGCTTCCGGCCGGGCCCACTCCAGGGCCGCTCCGGGGCGTTGGCGCCACTCCGGCCGGCAGCCCTGAGCAGCAGCGGTTGTTGGAGATGGAGCTCGAACAGGAACTCCAGGCACGCACCAGCGACTTGTTCTTCGGGGGCGGAGGTGGGGATGACGCCATGGGTGGCTCCTCGCCCAACATGCTGGCGGCGGCTCCCGGTGCGGCTCCGCAGGGAGGTGCTCAGGGGGCGGGAGGCCACGGTGCTGGAAGTGGGGAGGACCCGAATCTCCAGGGGCGCAAGATTGCGTTCGTCGAGAGTCGAAGCGGGAACGTCGGCAAGGCGATGACACGCGCGCCTGCTGGCCCGGTTGTGCATGCGGGCACTTTGATTCCTGTGACCTTGATTTCCGGCATCAACACCTCCCTGCCGGGCCTCATCAAGGGCCAGGTGACGTCTCAGGTCTATGACTCGGTCACCGGAACGTCGGTGATGATTCCCCAGGGCTCGACCGTCCTGGCGAAGTACGACTCGATGGTGGCATACGGCCAAGAGCGCGTGCTGCTCTGCTGGGACAGGCTGATTCGGCCCGATGGTTCGAGTGTGGACCTCGAGTGCATGCCGGGAGTCGACACCCAGGGTTACACCGGAGTGGCCGACGACGTGGACAACCACTGGGGCCGGATTGCGACTGGCGTGGTGCTCTCCTCGCTGCTGTCAGCCGCCACTCAGGCTGCGACGGGGGTCGGCGGCCTCAATCCGTCCTTGCCGCAGCAGTGGGCTGCAGGGGGCGCGCAGGCCGTAAACTCAGCCGGCCAGCGGCTGACGCAGAAGAACATGGACGTGCAGCCCACCCTCACAATCCGTCCGGGCTTCAAGGTGAACGTCCTGGTCTCCAAGGACCTTTACCTGACGCCCTACCCGACCGAGTAGCGAACTGCATTGAGGGGCGAGCGACGGAGAGGGCCGGTCCGCAAACGCGGGTCGGCCCTTTCTCGTTTCCTGGGAGGTCTGTCATACCATTGTAGTGCAGAAACTGTGATGCTATGGAAGTACGGACATTGTGTTGCTGGAGACCACATGGCCCTCATCATTGCCGAGAAACCATCGCTCGCCCGCGCGATTGCCGAGGCTCTCGACCCGAACCACCGCCGCCAGGGGAGCGCCATTCTGTTGTCGAATGGTGATGTGGTGGCGTGGTGCGTCGGCCACATCCTGGAGATGGCGCCACCCGCTGCGTACGCGGAAGACTTGAAGCGCTGGGACCTCGCTCCGTTGCCCATTGTCCCCACGAAGTGGCTCCTCGTTCCCAAAGAGGAGGAACTTCTCAAGGGGCTGACCGCGCTCATCGGGAAAGCTCAGCGGGTTGTCCACGCGGGTGACCCGGACCGTGAGGGGCAGTTGCTGGTGGATGAGGTCCTCGACTTCGTCGGCTTTCGAGGGCCGGTTGACCGAGTCCTCCTCCGGGATTTGAACCCTCCGGCCATTCGCGCGGCCTTCGGTGCGCTGCAGCCCAACGCCCGCTTCAAGTCCCAGAGCGAAGCAGCCCTTGGCCGCCAGCGAGCTGACTGGCTCGTCGGACTCAACCTCACGCGCCTCTACACTCTTCTCGGGCAGCAGGGGGGATACGACGGAACCCTCAGTGTCGGACGTGTTCAGACGCCACTTTTGGGTGTCATCGTTCGTCGAGACCTGGAGATTGCGGACTTCAAGCCGCGCCCCTTCTGGGTCGTCCAGGGGACGATGACGGCTGCGGCCGGGAGCTTCAGCGCTCAGTGGCGGCCACGCGACGAGGATGCACCCCATCTCGACGAAGATGGTCGACTCTGTAGCCTCGAGCGTGCCCAGAAGGTCCAGGCACGAACCGAGGGTCAGCTTGGCAAGGTGACGCGAGCAACCCGGAAGAAGGTGCTCGAGGCTCCTCCGCTGCCGTACTCCCTGGGCGACTTGCAGATTGAGGCGAACCGGCAACTCGGCCTGTCGACGAAAGAGGTCTTGGACATCGCGCAGCGTCTCTACGAGACGCATCGACTCACGACGTACCCCCGCAGCGACTGCTCGTATCTTCCGGAGAGCCATCACGCCCAGGGACCTCAAGTGGCACGGGCAATCGCGAAGGTCCTCCCGGCGCTGGGTAGCCACGTGGCTGGAGCCGACTACTCCCTCCGCTCGAAGGCGTGGAACGACGCGAAGGTCACCGCGCACTTCGGCATCATCCCAACCCCCACGGAGTCAGCACCGAGCGGCCTGGCCGAGCAGGAACTGCGCGTCTACGACCTCATCGCGCGGCGCTACCTCCAGCAGTTCTATCCAGCCCACGAGTTTCTTCAGGCTGAGCTGGAGATTGTGGTTGCTGGCGAGTACTTCCGTGCGACGGGCCGCCAACCTGTCCTTCCTGGTTGGCGGAAGCTCCAGCCTGCCAGCAACAGCCAGGCGGAAGAGGCTGGTGAGGGCGAGGAATCTGCGCCGGCTGCGACTCCTCTTCCTCCCCTCAACGAGGGGGAGATGGTCAAGGCCGCGCCCGTCAGCATTCTTGAGCGGACGACCAAGCCACCGAAGCCGTTCACGGAGGCGACACTGACGGCTGCGATGATCAACATCGCCAAGTATGTAACGAACCCCAAGGTACGAGAGCTGTTCCAGAAGGTGCAGGCAGGTGTCGAGGGGGATGCCCGCGGCATCGGTACGCCAGCAACACGCGCCAACATCATCGAGACGCTCTTCGAGCGGAGCTTTGTCGAGCGGAAGGGGAAGTCGGTCATCTCGACGGACACTGGCCGTGCCCTCATCAAGGCGCTGCCGGATGTAGTGACGACTCCTGACCTGACTGCCCTCTGGGAGGATGCCCTCCAGCGAGTTCAATCAGGGGACGGAAAGGTGACTCTCGACCGCTTCATCGCGGGAGTCACCACGCAGCTCCGCTCCTTGGTGGAGAAGGCTCGCCAACAGGGCCCACTCACCATCACCGCAGCCCATCCCTGCCCGAAGCAGGGATGCAGTGGGAGCCTCCGCGCACTGAAGGGCAGCAAGGGGCCGTTCTGGAGCTGCCGCGTCTGCCGCTCGACGCTTGAGGACGCGAAGGGCAAGCCAGCAGCACCCGGCGCCGCGCGCGCCGGAGGGAAGCGTCCGAAGAAGACAGGGCCGCGGATGCGCGGATCCCCCGCTGCCAAAGCTGGGGCGCGCAAGCCCTCCCCCTCCACTTGAAGCACCTACGCAACCACCAGGAGAACAAGATGGAAGGCATCAACAAGGTCATGCTGATTGGAAACCTCGGCGCCGACCCGGAACTGCGGAAGACTCATGGCGGCAAGTCCGTCGGGAACATCCGACTCGCTACGACGACGACGTACGGGGAGAAGGGCGGCACGCGGAAGGAGCGAACCGAATGGCACCGCATCGTCGTTTGGGGGCGGACGGCTGAGCTCTGCCATGAACACCTGACGAAGGGGCGCCAAATCTACGTCGAGGGGGAACTGCAGACGCGGGAGTGGAAGGACACGGAGGGCCACACGCACTACGCCACCGAAATCGTCGCCTCGCAGGTGCGGTTCCTTGGTCACCGCGCCGAGCCGAAGCCAACCGGGTCGAGTGGCGTGGGGCCGGACGCGGCCGCGCGAGGTGGCGAGCCGCCTCCGTTCTCTGACGAAGATGTCCCCTTCTGATGTGAGCGAGGAACTCTGAATGTCCCCTCTCGTCCTCATCTCCCAGGTCCAGCTCCTCATGGGCGCGTTCGCTCGCATCGAGGAGCTTGTAGAGCGGTGTCCCGACCTCAGCGGACGGGCCGCTGACGTTCGCTCGGTGACGTCACATGCCAGGCGTGACCTCGAGGAGCTTGCCGCAGGTGCCGGGATCCTCCTGGCGCGAAATGGGGCTTCGGACGGCTCGAATGTCTCTAGCACTGTCGGAGTCCTCTCGGAGGCGGCCACGCTGGTACAGGCGCTTCACGCCGGACTCAACGCTCGCCGCGCCACCATCATCGTGTTCCCTCCCCGCCCCCCTTCGCAGTCTCTTGGCTGATTGGACGACCCATGGACGACAACGAACTCCAGCGCTTCAAGTCCGAGATCAGTCTGCCGGAGTACGCGGCGACGCTCGGCTACACATTTTCACGGGAGGAGTCGAGTCGCGCTGCAGTCACGATGCGGCACCCCGCCACGGATGACAAAGTCATCATCAAGCGGAGCGGCGATGGGCACTTCGTCTACTTCTCGGTGCGTGACGACAACGACAACGGGACCATCATCGACTTCTGCCAGCGACGCAACCGGGGGTCACTCGGTCAGGTCCGCAAGGAGCTGCGGAGCTACATGGGCGATGTTCGGCCGAAGCCACCGCTTCCTGAGTACGTTCATGCCCTTGAGGTGGCTGATGCAGATCGGCCAGGAGTGCAGCAGAGGGTGAGGGCGATGCACCAGCCCGAGACGTCGCAGTACCTCAACAGCAGGGGCATTCGTCCGGAGACGCTCACGGACCCTCGTTTCGCTGGGACGTGGCGCGAGGACTCGCGCGGCAACGCCATCTTCCTCCACCGCGACGTCGAGGGGGTCTCTGGCTACGAGGTGAAGAACCGCGGGTATACGGGGTTTGCCAAGGGGGGCATCAAAGCGGTCTGGGCCAGCATCGCGAAGTCAACGGACAAGGTCCTCGTGCTCACCGAGGCCACGATTGATGCCTTCAGCTATCACCAGCTCCGCGGCGGGCCTGACCATCGCTACGCGTCGACGGGTGGCGCCCTCAGTCCCCATCAGCACGACCTCATCGCGCGGATGATTCGGAAGATGCCGGAGGATGGCGTCGTCATCACTGCGTTCGACAAGGATGCTGGTGGCGACAAGCTTGCTGCCACCTGCAAGGAGATTGCTGCGGCGGTGAACCCTCGCATCCGGGTCGAGCGGGCCGTGCCGAGCATCGGCAAGGACTGGAACGATGAACTCAAGGCCCGGGAGCAGGCCTACATCCGAACCGTCGAGATGCATCGCCGGAGGGCTGTAGGGCGTAGCCGGGGCGTCGAGCTCGCACGGTGAGGTGCTGAAGAAATGACGTCGGGGAGCGATGCCACGGCTGTTCAGCTCAGGGAGGCGCCTGCCCTCTCGTGCAGCCTCTTCCACGGGAGACCTCTTTCACAGCAGGCGGGCGCTCGCGGTCCCATCGCTCTCTTTGGGCCAGGCGCCGTCGTCGGGTACCTCGTTGTGCAGCACAATCGGCCTCGGTGCTGGGTGTTCCGGACCCAGCTCAGTGGCGTCGAGGGGGGGCGTCTCCACATCCCGGGGGTGTACCCGGACGCGACGAAGCTCATCGAGGTCAGCACCTGGGGCCGTGTCCGGCTGCTGCGCTCGCTCTTCGAGCACCTTGAGCGCGTCGGGACTGTCGTCGAGCAGTTGCCCGACTCCTTCTTTCTTCGTGTGGCGACCGTCCTTGGCGGTCGCATCCCTTCGGCCAAAGTCCTCCCCTCGCTTCTCACCCGCCCATGAAATCTCTGCGGACTCTCTTCATCCTCTGGGCGGCCGCGCTCGGTGCGGTTGCGTTGGCCTGCCTCATCTGCAGCCACCTCATCGTCAACGAAACGCCGAGCATGCCCTTGGGCATCTACTGGCGAACGAGCCCACGGAGCCCTGAGCGAGGAATGCTCGTCGCTTTCCCTGTTCCTTCTGCGGTTCGTGGAATGGTCGAGGACCGTCGCTACCTGCGTCCGGGCGCCTTCCTCGTCAAGCCGGCTGCTGCCGTCGAGGGTGACGAGGTGTGCACCCTCAACGGGCAACTGCTCATCAACGGTGTCACCCGTGGGGAGATTCTCCCCCTGGATTCCTCTGGTCGGCCGCTGCCCTCCACCGCCTTCTGCGGTGTCGTCCCCCACGGTTTCTTTCTCCCCGTCGGCACACACCCCAAGAGCTTCGATGGGCGCTACTTCGGGCTGGTGGCAGCCGCTGAGGTTCGTGGAGAGGTGGTACCGCTTTGGACGTACTAGCCCTTATCGCGTCTTGCAGCCTCTACACTCCTGACCCCACGTTGGTGCATGCCATCGTCCGGGTCCACAGTCGCGGTCTGCCGCACTTCGTGGCGGACACTTCTCGCCGCAACATGCCGACCTATGCCCTCAGCCGTGCAGCGGGCGAGGCCGCGCTTGCGAAGCTGACTGCCGCTCGTGGGACAGCCGTCATCGGTCTTCTCTCGGTGCCGAGCATTTGGGCGAGAACAGTTGGCGAGGCACCGGAGAGCCTCTTCGACGGATGCCAGAACATTCGCATCGGCTCGGCGCAGCTTGCGCACTTTGCGAAGGCCTGTGGAGATGAGTCACCTGGCTCGTCGCCGGAGAGCCTCCGGTCGTGCATCGCAGACCTCTACGGCCAGGCCATCGGTGTGCCGGAACTGTCGGACGCGGTGGCGACCTCAATCCGGTACTGGAAGTCGGCGAAGGTAGCGGGTCACGCGAAGAGCACGAGCACAGCTGCCGACCCGGACGAGGCCGCTAGCGACTTCTTCCTCGAGCTGAGTGACGTTACGGCGGGAGAGTAGAGAGGGGCTCTTTCTCCTACTGCCCCAGTGCTGGGTGGCGCGCGGAGCTGAGGAGCAGCTGGCGCAGGCCCTCGCTCTCGCGCAGGGGCGCGCGCGAGGCCGCGCCGGCGCCGGGGGCTGACGAGGAGCTCGTGGAGGACCTGGTGGGCGCGGCGCGGGCGTCCTGGCGCGCCCGGGGGCGCGCGTCGGCCGCGGCGTGGTGCAGGCCCTGGTGCTGGCCGGCGCCCGGGGCTGACGAGGAGCTTGTGGAGGACCTGGTGGGCGCGCGCGTGCGTCCTGGCGCGCCCGGGGGCGCGCGTCGGCCGCGGTGGAGCTCAAGCAGGTGGCGCAGGCCCTCGCTCTCGCGCAGGGGCGCGCGCGGAGGCCTCGCCGGCGCCCGGTGGCTGAGGAGGAGCTCGTGGAGGACCTGGTGGGCGCGCGCGTGCGTCCTGGCGCGCCCGGGGGCGCGCGTCGGCCGCGGTGGAGCTCAAGCAGGTGGCGCAGGCCCTCGCTCTCGCGCAGGGGCGCGCGCGGAGGCCTCGCCGGCGCCCGGGGCTGAGGAGCAGCTCGTGGAGGACCTGGTGGGCGCGGCGCGGGCGCCCTGGCGCGCCCGGGGGCGCGCGTCGGCCGCGGCGTGGTGCAGGCCCTGGTGCTGGCCGGCGCCCGGGGCTGACGAGGAGCTTGTGGAGGACCTAGTGGGCGCGCGTGTGCGTCCTGGCGCGCCCGGGGGCGCGCGTCGGCCGCGGTGGAGCTCAAGCAGGTGGCGCAGGCCCTCGCTCTCGCGCAGGGGCGCGCGCGGAGGCCTCGCCGGCGCCCGGTGGCTGAGGAGGAGCTCGTGGAGGACCTGGTGGGCGCGCGCGGGCGTCCTGGCGCGCCCGGGGGCGCGCGTCGGCCGCTGCGTGGTGCAGGCCCTGGTGCTGGCGCAGGGGCGCGCGCGGGGCCGCGCCGGCGCCCGGTGGCTGAGGAGGAGCTCGTGGAGGACCTGGTAGGCGCGCGCGGGCGTCCTGGCGCGCGCGGGGCCGCGCGGCGGCCGCAGTGGAGCTCGAGCACGTGGCGCAGGCCCTCGCGCTCGCGCAGGGGCGCGCGCGGAGGCCTCGCCGGCGCCCGGTGGCTGACGAGGAGCTCGTGGAGGACCTGGTGGGCGCGGCGCGGGCGTCCTGGCGCGCCCAGGGGCGCGCGCCGGCCGCAGTGGAGCTCGAGCACGTGGCGCAGGCCCCGGGCTGGCGCTGGGGCGTCGTGACCTCCACGGGCGTCAGGCGTCGCCCCCCTCCCCTCGCGCAGCGCCTTCCCCATCACCACGAGGAGTGGCCCATGGATTGACCCCCAGAACTTCTCCGTCAGAATTCGAGCCACGCCTCCGATGGAGTTCCGACGATGACCACCAGTCTACCCCCGGCGTATCTGCAGCGCGTCGCTCACAACATCCTTCCCCTCAGTCGGAACCAGCACAACGTGACTGAGGCTCTGAGGGAGTGGGAGTACCGCGGTGACGGAAACGACGTCCAAGATGCCGTGGAAACCTGCCAACTCTGTGACCACTACCCCATCCGATATCAGTTCGAAATCGTGAACCGCTTCACGACTCACCAGCTCCAAATCGGTTCGGAGTGCATCACCCGCTTCGACGTCGCTGTCATCGATGAGGACGGTCTGCGGCAGCGCGGTGCTGCGGCAGCGACGATTGTGGCTAAGGACCGCCGGAAGATGGAGGACGACTCGCGACGCCGAGCTGTTCGCCGAGCTCTCGTTCAACTCGCGAAGGTCGACGACGCTGTCGACTCGACAATGCTCGCTAGCATTGCAGACGACGCACACGAGCGTGGCCTCTCTCCGAAGCAGGCATCCCTCATCGTGTGGCGCCTCACCGCGAACAAAATCGACCTTCAACTCAGCTATCTGAAGGTCAAGTTGAAGAAGGATGCTGAGCAGGACTCCCTCTTGGAAATGGACGACTTCAAAGTACGGCAACTGTGGCCCTGTCTGTCGTCGGCACAGCAGCGCTGGTACAACCAGAAGAAGCCGGCGTTCGATGCAATGAGGGCTCGAAGAAATGCGCTGAAGCGTGGCCCGTACCTTCCTGGCGTGAAGAAGTAGAGGATTGCTGTTCCCATTCCCGTCGTCGCGGCGTGGCCGCGCGCGGGAACTCCCCACCCCACCCCGCTCCCCGAGTGGGAGGGCCGTCCGCCACATCAGGCGCGTGCTGCAGGCCCCGGGATGGCGCAGAGGAGCGCGCTGAGGCCTCGCCGGCGCCCAGGGCTGAGGAGCAGCTCGTGGAGGACCTGGTGGGCGCGCCCGGGCGTCCTGGCAGGCCGCGGGGGCGCGCTTCGGCCGCGCGGAGGCGCTCGATGACGTGGGGCTGGCCCCGCGCTGGCGCTGGGGGCGCCCGGGGCTGAGGAAGCAGCTCGTGGAGGATCTGGTGGGCGCGCGCCGGCGTCCTGGCGCGCCGGGCGGCGCGCGGCGGCCGCGGTGGAGCTCGAGCACGTGGCGCAGGCGCCCGGGCTGGCGCAGGGGCGCGCGCGGCGGCCTCGCCGGCGCCCAGGGCTGAGGAGCAGCTCGTGGAGGGCCTGGTGGGCGCGCGCGGGCGTCCTGGCGCGCCAGGTGGCGCGCGGCGGCCACGGTGCAGTTGGATCGGGTGGCGCAGGCGCTGGTGCCGGTGCTGGGGCCGCGCCGGCGCCCGGGGCTGAGGATCAACTTGTCGAGGACCAGGTGGGCGTGCGCGGAGGCCGCGCTGCAGCTCGAGGGCGTGGTGCAGGCGCTGGTGCCGGTACCTGCTGCTAAGCGAAGGGTTGCGGGGGAGGATGGCTGTAACTGCAAGAGTCTTCTGCCAGACTCGGAAACATGCCATTCGACCGCACCAAATGGACTAAGCCCTTCACCCTGGACGACGCGCCCTCGTGGCCTTGTCCCCGGTGCGAAGAGGGCACCGTTGTACCTGTGAGCAAGTCGTTCACTTCGGAACGTACTGCCGATGCGCGCATGGATCGTAAGCATGACGCGTGGGAGCCGACTTGGGACAGGGGTCGTTTCGCGGGCCGGTTCGTCTGTCGGCGAGAAGAATGCGCAGACCCAGTCGTTGTGTGTGGCCGCACGAGTGTCGATGTGGCCGACGTTGATCCAGACACGGGACCCCAGTTCGCGACCTATTATCATCCTGAGTTCTTCCACCCAGCCCTGCCGCTCTTTCGTGTGCCTCCTAACTGCACAGCGGAGATTAAGGCGGAACTCAACCGGGCTTGGGCTCTGTATTGGGCTGATTCCGCCTCCTGCGCCAACCGGGTTCGAAGCTGTGTGGAACTCGTGCTCACACATCTGAAGATTCAGCGCTTCAAAAGAACAAAAAAGAATCCGCGGCACAGGCTGAGCCTTCACGACCGGATTGGGCTTTTTGGGCAACGAAATGCGGACCTGGCTCAACCGCTCATGGCAGTTAAGTGGATCGGGAACATCGGGAGCCACGAGGGAGGGGCAGGCGGGATTGGGACAGAGGAGGTTTTGGACGGGCTTGAGCTGTTAGAACATGTGCTCGTCGAAGTGTTCGAGCAGCGGTCAAAGAGACTGGCGCGGATGGGAAAGCAGATCGTCAAGCGGAAAGGGCGTCCGAAACGATTCCGGTAGCTGACGAGCAACTGCTTGAGCGCGAGGGGCAGCGCTGCATTCGCCGGCGCCCGGTGACTCAGGAGCAGCTCGTGGAGGACCTGGTGGGCGCGCGCGTCCGTCCTGGCGCGCCGGGGGCGCGCGGCGGCCGCGGTGGAACTCGGGCACGTGGCGCAGGCCCTCGCGCAGGGGCGCGCGAAGGCCTCGCTGGCGCCCGGTGGCTGACGAGGAGCTCGTGGAGGACCTAGTGGGCGCGCGAGTGCGTCCTGGCTCGTAGCGGCCGCGGTGGAGTTCGAGCACGTCGCGCAGGCCCTCGCGCTCGCGCAGGGGCGCGCGCGGAGGCCTCGCCGGCGCCCGGTGGCTGACGAGGAGCTCGTGGAGGACCTTGTGGGCGCGCGTGCGTCCTGGCGCGTCCTGGCGCGCCCGGGGGCGCGCGGCGGCCGCGGTGGAGTTCGAGCACGTCGCGCAGGCCCTCGCGCTCGCTCAGGGGCGCGCGCGAAGGCTTCGCCGGCGCCCGGTGGCTGACGAGGAGCTCGTGGAGGACCTGGTGGGCGCGCGCGGGCGTCCTGGCGCGTAGCGGCCACGGTGGAGCTCGAGCGCGTGGCGCAGGCCCTCGTATCGGCGCTGGTGGGCGCGCGGAGGCCTCGCCTACTCTCTCGCCCCAGAACGTCGTAAGTCCCGCCAGAGGCGCTGTGTCTGTATGAACGCTCGCAATGCATCCGCGCAGGTTGCGCACCGCTCGCGGAAAGGGGCGCTGAGCGCGGGCTCCTGGGTGAGCCGCTCCCAGTAGGCGAGGGCGCGACGAGCGGCGTCGGGCCAGACGTCCAGCGTGGTCGCGTTGGGGGGCTGAGGTGTGTACTCGCGCTCGACGAGGTTCGTGCCCACGGGCGCGAACATCATCGGCAGCATGTCGTACGCAGGCGCGAGTCGGAACCGCTTCGGTCCTTCCGTGAAGAAGGCGAGGTTGCCGAAGTGCCGGTCGGTGTTGCCGATGAGCTGACCGAAGACGTCGAGCCACCGCGCCTGGCGCGCGTCCTCCTCGGAGATGAAGCGGGCCTCGTTCAGCTTCAGCGTGGCCTGGGTCCAGGTGCCACGCACGCCGAGGTACTCATTGTCGCTGGCACCGAGTGAGAGCAGGCCGCGTCTTCCTCGGAGGCCGACGCGGTCGAAGCGCTCGACCTCGAGGAAGCGATAGCCCTCCGCATCGAGCCAGCGAGTCGACGCCGCCGCGTGCCCCGCGTCACGGAGGGCCTCGAGCGCGAGGTGCTCGGTGACGAGGAGGTCCTTCCAGCGAGAGGCGGCCGCGCCTTCGTCATTGCCCGCGAACTTCACGATGACGTGCCGGTCCTTCACGCGCGTCGCGAACTTGGGGTGCTCGCCTCCGACGGAGGAGCCGGGATGTCCCTGTCCCGAGGCCCGAGCGAGCCGGGGGTAGTCGTCGGCAGTGGCGTGTGTGTCGGGCGTCGCGAGATACCGGTCGAATGACTCATCGCCGAGGATGAAATCTCCGACGCAGTCCTCGCCTCGCCGCGCGAGCGAGACCAGACAGTCATCATCCGTCCAGTCCGTCACGCGCTGGGGCAGGGCGAGTTCGGGGTAGCGGAGGGAGAAGTTCTTTCCGATGTATCCCTGAGGACTCATGTCCGCGGCGAACGGTGGCAGTCCCTCGAACAGCTCGGATTCACCCTTCACGCGTTCCAGCCAGTGACGTCCTCCCGCTAGCAGGTGGAGCTCGCCGTCCCGATGGACGGAGCCTGCCTCGTCGATGCGATGGAGGCTCAGCCGCGTGCCGAGCGATGGAAGTGAGCGTGTCCGCGCATAGCGCGTCGCGGGTCCCTTCCCCATGCGGCACAGTTGGTCTCCCGCGGCTGCGAGCAGGCGTGTCACCGTGGGACGAGAGACCTGGAGCCACGTGGCCAGCTCACTCGCCTGCGCATCTCCGCGACGGCCGAGCACCGCGAGAAGCTGTTCTACCGTCGCCATGCCCGTGCCTCCGCGCACCCTCGGACCCCGCTGTGCGAGCAGAAGGCCGATTCGATTCGTGAGCAGAACATAGGATGCGTGTTCTGTGTTCTGGAGTTTCAATCTCACCGGGACCACTTGTGGTTCCCATTCCCGTCGTCGCGGCATGGCCGCGCGCGGGAACTCCCCACCCCACCCCGCTCCCCGAGTGGGAGGGCCGTCCGCCACACTGCGGCGGACGCGGCAAAAGCGTAGCGGCTGCCCCTGCCCCAAGTCGCTGCTGCGCGGCTGAAGGTGGGAATGCTGACTGTCACTCACCAGGGCAGTAGGAGTAACAGTCGGCCTCTATGATTTGTCAAATTCTGCTTTGACAAATGCCCGGCTCATCGCCTATTGTTCGGCCTGTCGCTGACGCATGAGGGAAGGCGACCGCTGGGGCGCGTCCCAGCGAGACGCCGGGACGAAACCCGGCAGAGGGGTGACGATGAGTCAGGTGGAGCAGCGAGTCGTGATGGTGGCGTTGGCGGATGTGGTGGAGGGCGACGACAACTACCGCAAGACGTTCGAGGAAGCGCCGCTGGCCGAGTTGACGGAGAGCGTGAAGGCCAACGGAGTGCTGACGCCGATTCTGGTGCGCCCAACCGAGGGCGGAACCGGCAAGGTCCAAGTGGTGGCGGGCTTCAGGCGAGTGCGTGCGTGCCGCCGTGCTGGCCTGAGCCATGTCCCGGCAATCTGCCGGGAGATGAACGACGAGGTCGCGAGGCATGCGAACCTGCTGGAGAACCTCTTCCGCGTGGACCCTCATCCGTTGGATGAGGCGGATGCCTTCCATGCCCTGCTGGGAAAGGGACATACGGTCGACACGATTGCCGGGGTGACCGGCAAGCCACGGGCCTACGTCCTCCGACGCCTTCAGCTGCTGAAGCTCGGGAAGTCCGCTCGGAAGGCATTCCAGCAGAACAAAATCCTGGTTGAGGTGGCGACGATGCTTGCCACCATCACGGACCGAGAAGCGCAGAACCAGGCCGCCACGGCCCTCACGGTGCGGGCAGACCCGATGGGTGTCAACGAGGCACGAGCCCTCATCGACCGCAACTTCCGCCTGCGGCTCAAGGACGCACCATTCCCGACCGACCAAAACGACTTGGTGGCCGGCGTGCCATCATGCAATGCCTGTCCTCGGCGAACTGGCTCGACGCCTGACCTCTTCGGCGCGTCGTCGGATAAGGACCTCTGCACCGACCGCCGGTGCTTCGACCTGAAGGTGGAAGCCGGCTGGACGGCGACATGCGAGGAAGCGCTCGCGAAGGGAGAAGAGGTGTTGGATGAGGAGGAGTCGAAAAAGCTCTTCACCCATGGAACCTATCTCCCCTCTTCCTCGGGGTTCGTTGACCTTGGGCAGCAGTGCCTCCAAGACTCGAAGCTGCGCACCTGGGGGGCGGTTCTCGGAAAGGTTCGGCCGCCGGTGATTCACGCTCGTGACAAACTCGGGCGTGCCCACCAACTCTGCCGCGAAGAGGACGCGCGGGAGGCACTGGTGTACCTCTATGGTGACAAGGCCACGGCCGCTCCTTCTCCGTCGAGCGTCCCTGGTGACGTCGCGGCGAAGCAGAAGGAGGAGCGGGCGCAGTTGCGTCGTAGGCGTGAGGTCATCCACCGAGGACTTGCTGCGGTTGCCGCAGCAGCGGAGAAGGCTCCGCCGAGTGGTAGTGACGACGTCTGGCGCCATCTAGCTGCCCAAGCTGTCGATGCCGTGAGCTACCTGGAGTGGGGGGTCGTTGGAAAGGTCAGGGGCATGGAGGGCAAGCCCTATGACGTGAGGCAGCGGTTGATGGCGGAACTCGGTGCGATGACAGGAGCCCAGGCATTCGGCCTCCTGGTCCAAATTCTGTCGAGCCGTTGGGCGACGTCGCCTTCGCTGGACAGGCTTCCGCCGGCGCTGTCGGGGTCGGCTCATGTCCTCGGCGTTGACCTGGAGGCGGTGGAGAAAGCGGTGGAGGCTGAGGCGGCCGAGAAGGTGCTGCAAAAGGCTGAAGGGGCACCGTGCTCGAGATGCAGCAAGCGCTCGAAGCGGCTGTCGGCGGTGCCGAACAGCGAGGACCGACTGTGCCCGGCATGCAGCCGGGAGGAGGAGCAGCCCCACTCCGCCCTGCGGAAGGCCGCCTGACGGATGAGCGTGTCCGAGGGAGAGTAATTGCGCGAGTGCCCTTCCTCGGACAGCTCGACGACTGCCAAGCCGATGAGGTGCGCTACCCGAGCGCGGACAGCTCGACGACTGCCAAGCCGATGAGGTGCGCCATCCGAACGCGCGTCCCCCGAGCCGCCCAGGCGTCGTCCAGGGCCTCTCTCGGCCCCGGGCAGGCCCGTGGGCCCCGGAGAGACCCAGGCGACGTCCAGGGCGGCGCCCGGAGCTTGAGCAGCACGCCGGCGACGTCCAGGCCCCCTCTCGACCCCGGGCAAGCCGGGGGCCCCGGAGGGAGCCGGCGTCGTCCAGGCGGCTGTCGAGGGAGGGGAGGAGACTCCCCGGCGGGCGACGTCCACGGCCCCGCTCGACCCGCGCAGGCGCGGGTGCCCGGCGGGCCCGGGCGTCGTCCACGCCGGTGAGGGCGTCGGGGGCCGAGAGGCCCCCTGTCGCGTCCCCCGAGCCGCCCAGGCGTCGTCTAGGGCCTCTCTCGGCCCCGGGCAGGTCCGTGGGCCCCGGTGAGACCCAGGCGACGTCCAGGGCGGCGCCCGGAGCTCGAGCAGCGCGCCGGCGACGTCCAGGCCCCCTCTCGGCCCCGGGCAGGCCCGGGGGCCCCGGAGGGGGCCGGCGTCGTCCAGGCGGCTGTCGAGGGAGCGGAGAGAGGCCGGCGGGCGACGTCCACGGCCCCGCTCGACCCGCGCTGGAGCGCGGGTGCCCGGCGGGCCCGGGCGTCGTCCACGCCGCAGAAGGCGTCGGGGGCCTGGGGCCCCCCTGTCGCGTCCCCCGAGCCGCCCAGGCGTCGTCCAGGGCCTCTCTCGGCCCCGGGCAGGGCCCGGGGGCCCCGGAGAGTCCCAGGCGACGTCCAGGGCGGCGCCCGGAGCTCGAGCAGCACGCCGGCGTCGTCCAGGCCCCCTCTCGGCCCCGGGCAGGCCCGGGGGCCCCGGAGGGGGCCGGCGTCGTCCAGGCGGCTGTCGAGGGAGGAGAGAGAGGCCGGCGAGCGACGTCCACGGCCCCGCTCGACCCGCGCAGGCGCGGGTGCCCGGCGGGCCCGGGCGCCGTCAGCGTCGTCCGCGCCACGAGGTGACCGCGGCCCGTGGACGACGGCCGAAGTCGCCCCACCGGCCGTTCAGGCCAGCCCGATGTTGAACTCCACCGAAATCACGACGACGAGCGTGATGCAGATGAGAATCGTCGCCGTGAGGCCGACGGCCCACTTCAAGCCAACGCTCCACCAGGCCGCCTTCGCCTGTTGCGGGAAGCTGCCCTTCTGTCGCTTCGCAGATGAGGAGTAGACGGCGCAGATGGTTCCGCCCTCTGCGGGCTTCCCCACCTTGACCCCCACCTCCCTGTGGGCCGTTTCTTCAACGACGTGCGCGCCATCCTCGACCCGCGCCGCATCCTTCGGAACCTTCTCCTCGCGGGCCTTGTTCGCAGCAATCTTCCTCGACCCCTTGCCCTTGGCCATGTCACCGCCTCCAGTGAATACGACACTATTAACAATGCAGAAGGCGCTTTCGAAACGCATGGGGCATTGGTCGTCGCCAGTGCACTACACGCACGCCATTTGAGTGCATTGCTCATCGTCGTTGCAGTCGACGCAGCTGACGTTGGTGCGGCACGTGATGGGGACACAGGCCGCGTCGTCGGGCAGTAGGAGAAAGAGGTGGGGCTGGGTGTGGATGCCAGAGGGAAATCGTGGCGGTATTTGTGCTATCCGAAGTTGACAACCAAGAGGGGTGGACGTACTATTCATCTCGTCAACGGCGCTCACGCCGGTGACTCGGCGGGGCGAGTCCCGCCGGCATACGCATAGGAGCGGTCATGGCTGGTGGAGTGAACAAGGTGATGCTCATCGGCAACCTGGGCGGGGACCCCGAGGTGCGCTTCACCCCCAACGGTCAGGCGGTGGCGAACTTCCGCATCGCGACGAGCGAGAGCTGGACGGACAAGGAGGGCAAGAAGCAGGAGCGGACCGAGTGGCACCGCATCGTGGTGTGGGGGAAACTCGCGGAGCTGTGCGGCGAGTACCTGAAGAAGGGCCGGCAGGTGTGGGTGGAGGGCCGTCTGCAGACGCGTGAGTGGACGGACAAGGAGAACCGTAAGAACTACACCACCGAGGTGGTTGTTACCGAGATGACCTTCCTCGGGAAGAAGATCGGCACTCAGCAGCCGGGAAGGACGACAGAGCAGCACGCGGCGCACTGAGTAGAGCTGGCGAATGGTGGAGGGGAGTCCGCTGGGGCGAGTCCCGGCGGACCAGTCGAGGTGACTCATGTTCGTTGGCACGAAGTACGCGGCGTCGCGCGATGGCGCTGCCATCACGAAAGCAATTCGAGACGATATCAAAGCTGAGCAGAAGGCGGGACGCCTCTCGCAGTTGCTCAAGGTGTCAGTCATCCTTTCTCGCTACTCGATGGGGCAGACGGTATACGTGCGTATCCAGGATGCGCCGATTCAAATTCAGGCGAGCGCGTACTCGCGCAGCCTTGTCATAGACCCTCCCGGGCAGGATGCGCGACCAGAGCGGTACACGGCTGCTGCCACCCGACTCAGGGCGCAACTCGAAGAGATCGCCCAACAGTATCAGCGCAGTGACTCCAGGCCGGATGAGGACTACTCGAACGTCAACTTTTTCCTTCGCTGCGAGTTCGGAGTCGGCCTCCTAGAGGTCGACCACGAAATCAGCACGGACTACTGGTTGGCGCTAGAGGATGCACTGTAATGCTGACAGCCGACCTATTCCCCGAAGTGCCACGGCTGGCACCGTGCAGCCTCTGTGGGTCACGCGGCATTTGTAGCACTTGTCCCCGGTGTGAGCTTCGCCGGAAGCTATTCACTCCGGTCACGCAAGGCGAAACCGAGGCACTCAACCAATGGTGGGCAGTCCGCCAGCAGGAAAAGGCGGAAGGTGATCGGCGGCGGCTAGAGCGCTTCAAGCGCTTCAGCACTCTCCAGCGACCGGTCAGGCTTGCCCTTCTCGGGTGCTCAGCGAAGAAGGCCGCATCTCCAGCTCCTGCCGAATCCCTCTACCAGGGCCGCTTCTTTCGAACGTCCCTCTTATACGCCCGTAACGTTCTGCTGGCTGATGAGGTGTTCATTCTTTCGGCACTTCATGGGCTTGTCGCCCTTGACGAGGTCATAGCGCCCTATGAGCGCTCGTTGGCGGATGCCCCGAAAGATGAGCGCGCCGCGTGGGCGTGGCGAGTTGGCAGCATGCTGGACGAGAAGTTCGTGGGCCTCGCAGTCGAAGCCCATTTTCTCGCTGGGCAGGCCTATCTTCCCCGGGTCGATTCAACCACGTGGACTCTTCGCGTCCCGCTTGCCGGCCTCGCTCTTGGTCAGCGGTACCGCGTCCTCACGAAGGCCATTCAGTCAGGGGTGCCTCTGTGAGTGCTCCAGCGCAGCGTTGGCTTTTTGGTCGCACCGTGTACCGCGTCCGGGAGAATCGGTTCCGGCCATCCGACTACGACGTAGCCGCCATCACTGATGTGACGGCGCGCTCGTTTGTCGCGACCCACCATTACAGTCGGACCTACCCTGCAGCTCGGCTTCGCTTCGGCCTCTACCGGCACGGCTTGCTAACCGGGGTGGCGGTCTTCAGCCATCCCGTCAACGATGCAGTCTTTCAGTGCTTGCCTGGGACCCCACGTGACAATCTGGAGCTTGGAAGGTTCGTGCTCCTTGACGAGGTACCAGCTTGCGGCGAGAGCTGGTTCATTGCTCGAACCTTCGAGGTCCTGCGTTCGGCCGGCCATCTCGGTGTCGTCGCATTCTCCGACCCCATGTTCCGGCGCAGCCAATCAGGCGATGTGGTCCTGAGCGGTCATGTTGGCACCATCTATCAAGCCACCAACGCTTGTTATCTTGGGCGCTCGACACCGCGGACTCTACGGCTCCTGCCGGATGGTCAGGTTCTCTCACCACGGGCATTGCAGAAGTTGCGCTCAGGGGACCAGGGGTGAGATACGTTGCGGCGAGCCTCGAGGCGCATGGGGCCGCTCCTCTTTCCTCTCCAGAAGAGTCTCGCACGTGGTTGGAGTGGTGGTTGCCGCGCGTCACTACTGCCGTGCGGCACCCGGGATGCCACAAGTACGCATGGACTCTCCGACGTCGCCATCGACACCACCTGCCACCATCCAATCCCTACCCCAAAGCGATCGGAATGACTCTGGCTCGATGAATTCTCCCTCCTACTGACCCAGCGAGAGTTTGCTGCGTTGGCGCATGTGGCCCTGGGCGTTGAGGACGGCGGGCGGGGGAGAGACTGGCGCCTCGGGGCGGGGGGGGGCCGGGGCCTGACGGCCGGCACCGCCCTCCCCTCACGCCCACGCGCTCGTCGGAGGTCGCGCGGTACGGCGCCGAGGCTGACGCCGGCGCCGGAGGGCCAGGTGCTGGGGCCCCGCGTGGTGGCGCAGCTCGAGCGGCACGGCGGGGGAGAGACTGGCGCCTCGGGGCGGGGTGGTGCCGGGGCCTGACGGCCGGCACCGCCCTCCCCTCACGCCCACGCGCTCGTCGGAGCTCGCGCGGTACGGCGCCGGGGCTGACGCCGGCGCCGGAGGGCCAGGTGCTGGGGCCCCGCGTGGTGGCGCAGCTCGAGCGGCACGGCGGGGGAGAGACTGGCGCCTCGGGGCGGGGTGGTGCCGGGGCCTGACGGCCGGCACCGCCCTCCCCTCACGCCCACGCGCTCGTCGGAGCTCGCGCGGTACGGCGCCGGGGCTGACGCCGGCGCCGGAGGGCCAGGTGCTGGGGCCCCGCGTGGTGGCGCAGCTCGAGCGGCACGGCGGGGGAGAGACTGGCGCCTCGGGGCGGGGTGGTGCCGGGGCCTGACGGCCGGCACCGCCCTCCCCTCACGCCCACGCGCTCGTCGGAGCTCGCGCGGTACGGCGCCGGGGCTGACGCCGGCGCCGGAGGGCCAGGTGCTGGGGCCCCGCGTGGTGGCGCAGCTCGAGCGGCACGGCGGGGGAGAGACTGGCGCCTCGGGGCGGGGTGGTGCCGGGGCCTGACGGCCGGCACCGCCCTCCCCTCGCGCCCACGCGCTCGACGCAGCTCGAGCGGCACGGCGGGGAGAGACTGGCGCCTCGGGGCGGGGTGGTGCCGGGGCCTGACGGCCGGCACCGCCCTCCCCTCACGCCCACGCGCTCGTCGGAGCTCGCGCGGTACGGCGCCGAGGCTGACGCCGGCGCCGGAGGGCCAGGTGCTGGGGCCCCGCGTGGTGGCGCAGCTCGAGCGGCACGGCGGGGGAGAGACTGGCGCCTCGGGGCGGGGTGGTGCCGGGGCCTGACGGCCGGCACCGCCCTCCCCTCGCGCCCGCGCGCTCGACGTGGCTCGCGCGGCACGGCGCCGGGGCTGACGCCGGCGCCCACCAGGTGCTGGTGGCGCAGGTCATCGAGCTTGAGGCGCGGCGCGCGGGAGAGACTGGCGCGCGGGGAGGTGTGGAGCGGCAACCTGGGCCGGCGCCCTCCCCTCGCGCCGCGCGCTCGCTGATACGCGCGGGCGGCGGCAGCGCGGGTGGAGGAGTTGGATCGCCGACAGCGCAGCACGGGCCCGGACGGCCGCCGGCGCGGCGCAATCTCACGAGAAAATGCCGAACAAGAGCCTGACGTGGAACTAACGCGACAGTCGAGGTCCCCGCTCCAGTGACTCCTTCTCCTACCGCCCAAGGCTGGATGTGGAGTCCGCGGAGCAGGAACTGGCGACTTGCCCGAGTGCGCCTGTCCGTGCTGGTGCCGCGTCCGACCTCCACGCGAGAGCGAGGTGACACGGAGGCCGAGCAGTCCCCTGCAGTCGGAGGCCGTGCAAGGGGTGTCCAGCCGAGGCCGCGAGGTGACGTCGGCCTAGAAGCGCCAGTCGGGAGCGGCACGGTCGCGCCAGGGGGAAGAGGCCCCCCCTGTCACGCCCTTAGCCAAATGCTCCCGCCTGGCCCGGCCGCCGCCACCTCGCTTGAGGGACCCCACGCGCCCCCCCTCTCCCAGTGAGGGGGCGCATGGGGCGCCCTCACCACGACAGGACACCCCAATGACGGACCTGGAACCGAGCGCGCAGGAGCTGGTGGAACTCGCGGTCATCAAGCTCATGACGGAGGAGGAGTGGGCGGAGTTCGACGAGCAGGTGAACCAGGAGGTGGCCCGGGTGAGTGCGGACGAGAGTCTCGGGAGGGAGGAGCGCTCGGCGGCGGTGCAGCACCTGCGCGGTGCCCAGGTCCTGGGGTGCTTCGCTCGGAAGCCCGACGCGCCGCTGCGGATGCACATCCACCCCCGTGAGGAGTTCGACTACGAGGAGTAGGCGGTGAGCGGGGCGGGGAGCAGACCTCGCCCCGCCAAGGAGGCCGCGGCGTGCAGGTGCGCGTGAGGGCTTCTGGCGGTGGAGAAGGCGTCGGGGGCCTGGGGCCCCCTGTCGCGTCCCCCGAGCCGCCCAGGCGTCGTCCAGGGCCTCTCTCGGCCCCGGGCAGGGCCCGGGGGCCCCGGAGAGTCCCAGGCGACGTCCGGGGCGGCGCCTGGAGCTCGAGCAGCACGCCGGCGACGTCCAGGCCCCCTCTCGGCCCCGGGCAGGCCCGGGGGCCCCGGAGGGGGCCGGCGTCGTCCAGGCGGCTGTCGAGGGAGCGGAGAGAGGCCGGCGGGCGACGTCCACGGCCCCGCTCGACCCGCGCTGGAGCGCGGGTGCCCGGCGGGCCCGGGCGTCGTCCGCGCCGGACGCGCCGCGAGGTTCCCCGCGGCGCGGTGAGGAGGGCCGCGAGCGGCCGTTGAGGAGAGACGGCGTATCGAGCGCAGAGGAGAGCGTGACGAGAGCGGCGTTGAGGAAAGCAGGAGAAGGGGCAGTAGGAGAAAGAGGTGGGGCTGGGTGTGGATGCCAGAGGGAAATCGTGGCGGTATTTGTGCTATCCGAAGTTGACAACCAAGAGGGGTGGACGTACTATTCATCTCGTCAACGGCGCTCACGCCGGTGACTCGGCGGGGCGAGTCCCGCCGGCATACGCATAGGAGCGGTCATGGCTGGTGGAGTGAACAAGGTGATGCTCATCGGCAACCTGGGCGGGGACCCCGAGGTGCGCTTCACCACGAATGGCCTGGCGGTGGCGAACTTCCGCATCGCGACGAGTGAGAGCTGGACGGACAAGGAGGGCAAGAAGCAGGAGCGGACCGAGTGGCACCGCATCGTGGTGTGGGGGAAGCTCGCGGAGCTGTGCGGCGAGTACCTGAAGAAGGGCCGGAAGGTTTGGGTGGAGGGGCGCCTGCAGACCCGCGAGTGGACGGACAAGGAGGACCGCAAGAACTACACCACCGAGGTCGTCGCCACCGAGTGCACCTTCCTGGATGGTCGGGATGCTTCACCGAATGCCTCCACGACCCGGCAGCCCCGTGATGAGAACCGTCCGCCGCCTGATGACGCCGGAACCTTGGGCCAGGGCTCGTCTGAAGAGGACATCCCCTTCTAATGGGCACTCACTCCAACGCAGAAGACGCTGCAGCGCAGGAGATTGCTTCGGCCATTGAGCTCGAGGAGAAGGCTGCCCGCCTCGCCACCATCGCAAAACTTCCCTGGGCGAAGAACCCGGCGCAGTACGAAGGCGATGCTCAGACGTGTCGCGAGTTGGCTGCCAACGCGCGCGCGCGCGCTGCGAAGCTCCTGAAGCCCTAAGCACGTATATCCGAGCTGGCGAGGGCCCCGGGCATCTGGGGCCCTCCTTCCGTGATGCCGAAAGGCGATGACGTCCGTCCGCACTTGCCGTCGGAACGTGGGGCCGAGACCGCCCTAATCGACGCGGACATTGCGGCGGCCCCACTCCTCAGAAAGGACAAGGCATCAATGACCACTCTGTTGGCCGAGTTGTGGCGTGTTGTTGAGACGCAGGACGACCCGGGCCCCTGGGTGCATCGCGCCCGTGCCACCATCGGGGCCGGGTTCGCTTCCGCTTTGGTCACGCTGGAGTCGAGGGCCGAGCGTGCTGGCGTTCGGACATGGCACGTGGAGCGAGGAGTGTTCGCGCTTGCCCTCATCCTCGCGGTTTGGTGCCAGCACTCGAAAACCCTCGGCGCGGGTTCGTCCCTCCTCGGACTGCTGACTGACATTGGCGGACTCACCATATCGTTGATTGCGCTGCTCGTCGGGGCCGAGCTCGACAGCATTTCGGCACGCGAAAGTGAGAAGGCAGAGCTCGAAGGTCGAGTGCCAATTACGGTTCCCTGCTCGCCCCGGGCTGACGAACTGAGGCAACTTCTTCCGTGGTTGGGCATGGGCGGCCTAGCATTCGCGTTTGGGGCAATCGGAGCCGTAGGACTCACCTGGCGCCTTGCCTACAAACCATGGCGTCGATGGTATCGGCGCCACCGGCCAATGGGGCGACCAGCGACGGTTGCAGCGACCGCGTAGAGGCCGGCGGACGACCTTCACGGCCCTGCTCGACCCGCGCTGGAGCGCGGGTGCCCGGCGGGCCCGGGCGTCGTCCACGCCGCAGAAGGCGTCGGGGGCCTGGGGCCCCCCTGTCGCGTCCCCCGAGCCGCCCAGGCGTCGTCCAGGGCCTCTCTCGGCCCGGGCAGGCCCGGGCACCCCGGAGAGTCCCAGGCGACGTCCGGGGCGGCGCCCGGAGCTCGAGCAGCACGCCGGCGACGTCCAGGCCCCCTCTCGGCCCCGGGCAGGCCCGGGGGCCCCGGAGGGGGCCGGCGTCGTCCAGGCGGCTGTCGAGGGAGCGGAGAGAGGCCGGCGGGCGACGTCCACGGCCCCGCTCGACCCGCGCCGGGGCGCGGGTGCCCGGCGGGCCCGGGCGTCGTCCGCGCCGGACGCGCCGCGAGGTTCCCCGCGGCGCGGTGAGGAGGGCCGCGAGCGGCCGTTGAGGAGAGACGGCGTATCGAGCGCAGAGGAGAGCGTGACGAGAGCGGCGTTGAGGAAAGCAGGAGAAGGGGCAGTAGGAGAAAGAGGTGGGGCTGGGTGTGGATGCCAGAGGGAAATCGTGGCGGTATTTGTGCTATCCGAAGTTGACAACCAAGAGGGGTGGACGTACTATTCATCTCGTCAACGGCGCTCACGCCGGTGACTCGGCGGGGCGAGTCCCGCCGGCACTGCTGGGGCGGGCCCCAGCATAGGAATCAAGGATGACGACGCGACTTGACGCTGCCCTTGCGCTCTGCCGGTCCTCACTGCTGCCGCTGTTTCAGGACCTCGCAGAAGAGGTTCCGGCAGTCGTTTCGATGACTGCGGTGTCGGAGAGAAGAAATGACGTCAGCGTCGCCATGCATTCGGAGCGGCTGATTTTCCTCGGCTTCGACGACGCGTTCCCTGCAGAGGTGCGGAGTGGCCTCTACCTCGATTCCAAAGGTCGGCTGGTCAGGACCCAGACGTGGGTGTCTCGCAGGTTCGCGTCCCGCATCGACACGACGATCTGCGACCTGGTCGGTGACGAGGCTCTCGGGTTGGTGGACCTGCCGCTTCTGATGTCGCGGCTCCGAGCGCTGTCGTCTCGGGAACCGGAGCTTTCGAGCCGTCCGAAGATGGCGACGCCCGCCATCAGGGCCAGGGCGTAAGAGCGTGCGCCCTGCCGAGAGACAGGGGGCTTAGGTGCTGTGCTGAGGGCTCTCCCCATGGAGAGCCTTTGGCGTTTGTTCGGCACGGCGCCGAGGCTGACGCCGGCGCCGGAGGGCCAGGTGCTGGGGCCCCGCGTGGTGGCGCAGCTCGAGCGGCACGGCGGGGGAGAGACTGGCGCCTCGGGGCGGGGTGGTGCCGGGGCCTGACGGCCGGCACCGCCCTCCCCTCACGCCCACGCGCTCGTCGGAGCTCGCGCGGTACGGCGCCGGGGCTGACGCCGGCGCCGGAGGGCCAGGTGCTGGGGCCCCGCGTGGTGGCGCAGCTCGAGCGGCACGGCGGGGGAGAGACTGGCGCCTCGGGGCGGGGTGGTGCCGGGGCCTGACGGCCGGCACCGCCCTCCCCTCGCGCCCACGCGCTCGACGCAGCTCGAGCGGCACGGCGGGGAGAGACTGGCGCCTCGGGGCGGGGTGGTGCCGGGGCCTGACGGCCGGCACCGCCCTCCCCTCACGCCCACGCGCTCGTCGGAGCTCGCGCGGTACGGCGCCGGGGCTGACGCCGGCGCCGGAGGGCCAGGTGCTGGGGCCCCGCGTGGTGGCGCAGCTCGAGCGGCACGGCGGGGGAGAGACTGGCGCCTCGGGGCGGGGTGGTGCCGGGGCCTGACGGCCGGCACCGCCCTCCCCTCACGCCCACGCGCTCGTCGGAGCTCGCGCGGTACGGCGCCGGGGCTGACGCCGGCGCCGGAGGGCCAGGTGCTGGGGCCCCGCGTGGTGGCGCAGCTCGAGCGGCACGGCGGGGGAGAGACTGGCGCCTCGGGGCGGGGTGGTGCCGGGGCCTGACGGCCGGCACCGCCCTCCCCTCGCGCCCACGCGCTCGACGCAGCTCGAGCGGCACGGCGGGGAGAGACTGGCGCCTCGGGGCGGGGTGGTGCCGGGGCCTGACGGCCGGCACCGCCCTCCCCTCACGCCCACGCGCTCGTCGGAGCTCGCGCGGTACGGCGCCGAGGCTGACGCCGGCGCCGGAGGGCCAGGTGCTGGGGCCCCGCGTGGTGGCGCAGCTCGAGCGGCACGGCGGGGGAGAGACTGGCGCCTCGGGGCGGGGTGGTGCCGGGGCCTGACGGCCGGCACCGCCCTCCCCTCACGCCCACGCGCTCGTCGGAGCTCGCGCGGTACGGCGCCGGGGCTGACGCCGGCGCCGGAGGGCCAGGTGCTGGGGCCCCGCGTGGTGGCGCAGCTCGAGCGGCACGGCGGGGGAGAGACTGGCGCCTCGGGGCGGGGTGGTGCCGGGGCCTGACGGCCGGCACCGCCCTCCCCTCACGCCCACGCGCTCGTCGGAGCTCGCGCGGTACGGCGCCGGGGCTGACGCCGGCGCCGGAGGGCCAGGTGCTGGGGCCCCGCGTGGTGGCGCAGATCGAGCGGCACGGCGGGGGAGAGACTGGCGCCTCGGGGCGGGGTGGTGCCGGGGCCTGACGGCCGGCACCGCCCTCCCCTCGCGCCCACGCGCTCGACGCAGCTCGAGCGGCACGGCGGGGAGAGACTGGCGCCTCGGGGCGGGGTGGTGCCGGGGCCTGACGGCCGGCACCGCCCTCCCCTCACGCCCACGCGCTCGTCGGAGGTCGCGCGGTACGGCGCCGAGGCTGACGCCGGCGCCGGAGGGCCAGGTGCTGGGGCCCCGCGTGGTGGCGCAGCTCGAGCGGCACGGCGGGGGAGAGACTGGCGCCTCGGGGCGGGGTGGTGCCGGGGCCTGACGGCCGGCACCGCCCTCCCCTCACGCCCACGCGCTCGTCGGAGCTCGCGCGGTACGGCGCCGGGGCTGACGCCGGCGCCGGAGGGCCAGGTGCTGAGGCCCCTCGTGGTGGAGCAGCTCGCGCGGCACCACGGAGTTGGTTGTCTTGTCTTATTCGATGTTGACAAATTATGAATGAAGCAGCTACGGTTCGCACTGTGACGATGCAACTCGTCGCAGCGCACGGGGCGAATCCCGTACGCGTTGCTGGGTCGAGTCCCAGCATGGAGGATGCACCATGGGTGATGATGACTTTGACCTCATTCACAAATACAGCCGCGCCGAGGCTCTCTGTGACGGGGTTCTCCACGACGTATCGCCGATGGCAGCAGAGGCCGGCTTCCGGTTTCCCGTGGCAGTTACGGCCGGGGCCTGGGCTGAGTGCGTCGCTCTTCCTGCGGAGCTTCGTAGCCTCCAGGACGAACGAGGCCGGTTGTGGGACGTGCTCTGGATGGCCGTTCTGCGAGTGCGTCAGGCCCGCAGGACGGGAGCCGCTGGGGACGTTGTGCCCTTCGACGTTCGCGTCCTGAAGTCGACGCGACAGCACGTGCTCGTCACTCTCGTGTGTCGGGTCGGCCCTGGTGATGATGGTGAACCCGTCGTCACCATCATGCTTCCGAACGAATTTTAGTGCGTGTGCCTGAAGGGATGGCGAAGTGGCCATCCCTTCCCTTGTACGTGCGTTGGCGTTGGCGCATTTACTGAGGTTCGGGCGTGCCGCAATATAGACGGGTAGGCTGCTGGAACTATTGATGTCCGGGCGCGGACAGGACTGCCGGTTTTGATATCCTGATGTTGCAATGTGTTGTCGCGTGTTTGCGTATGTTGTTACTTGCATGTTCGAGTGCCTACGTGCCTACGTGCCTACGTGCCTACGTGCCTACGTGCCTACGTGCCTACGTGCCTACGTGCCTACGTGCCTACGTGCCTACGTGCCTACGTGCCTACGTGCCTACGTGCCTACGTGCCTACGTGCCTACGTGCCTACGTGCCTACGTGCCTACGTGCCTACGTGCCTACGTGCCTACGTGCCTACGTGCCTACGTGCCTACGTGCCTACGTGCCTACGTGCCTACGTGCCTACGTGCCTACGTGCCTACGTGTGTCTTGTTGGTTTCGTGTGTAAAGACAAATGTTCGCATGGGTATATGGACGTATGGACGTAGGGGTGACCGTTGATGGTGGTGGCTGTGTGGAACGGTGGGGGTCGTTTTTTGAGTGTGGAGACTTGACTGTTCCCGTGGTCCTGTGGGAGGTGGGTTGGGTCTGTGGCTGGTCAGGTGGATAGCTGGGAGGTGGTGTGTCGTGATGGTCGTGACCGTGAGTACCCAGAAGGGTGGCGCTGGGAAGACGACTTCGTCGGTGCATTTGGCAGTGGGGCTCAGTAGGGCGGGGTATAGGGTGCTGGTTGTCGACCTGGATGCGCAGGCCCATGCCACGAAGTGGCTCTTGCCCTCTGTCCCTAGGGATGCGCGCGGTGCTGCCGGCGTTCTTGAGTCCGGTCAGCCGCCCTCGGAGGACGATCTCTTGCCGGTTCCGGAGCGGGACGGTTTGTGGGTGCTTCCTGGGAGCCTGGCGCTGAGGAAGTCGAACATCACGCTCCGGGATATCCCTGGTGCGGACCGAGTCCTGGCGACCGCACTGGCTGGGGTCGGAGACTCCTTCGACTTCTGCGTCATTGACACGCCCCCGGCAGTTGAGTTGGTCACGTACAACGCGCTTGCGGCCGCCGACTGGGTCTTGGTGCCGGTGACAAGTGCGTTCCTCAGCCTCGACGGGCTTGGTGAGCTGCGGAAGACCCTCGAGCTGGTCAAGAGCAGAACGAATCCCCGATTGCAGATTCTTGGCTATCTCCACCTGGGGGTGAACCAGGGTCATTCCATTTCCCGCGAAGTGCGGGAGATTCTCCAGACGCAGCCAGGGGAAAAGCTGCTGAAGGCGGAGGTTCGAACCTCCAACGTCCAAACCTCCATAGCCGCACACCACCTCACTGCTTGGGACAAGTCTGCCGGCGACGAGCGTGGGCTTGAGGACTGGACTGCATTGATGCCGGAGCTGCTCAGTCGAATGGGGCTGAAGGCATCTGCAAAGCGCGCCGTCGCAAAGAAGCCGGCGAGTCAGAAGTCGACCGGAAAGGGCAAGGCCAAGGTGCCAGCTCGGAAGGGGAGGGCGGTATGAGTGCGAAGCGGAAGGGATTGGGTGAGGCCGGCCTGCGGGCTGCGTCGGGTGTGGATGTCCTGGATTCTCTCGTCGGAGGCACCGCCCCGGCTGCCAGCGCGCCGCCAGCACCACCAGCGCCCGTTGCGCGAGTGCCGGCGGTTGGCGCCCCGGTGGAGCCTGTTCAGCGGCCTCAGCGCGCAAAGCTCGTTAGTACCCCGCAGCCCCCGACGCCTTCAGTTCCGGCGCCTGCTGTCGCGGAGCACATCATTTACCTCGGCACGAACGTGCAGCTCAGAAAGGACCAGGTCGACGCCCTCCAGACTGCTGCATTCCGCCGGAAGATGCAGCGGGGAGGCGGACGGCAGGACTTTTCTGAGATCGTTCGCGAGCTGATCGATAACTGGATGGCAGCGGGCGGCCAGTAGTGCTTCGCTCCGCGGTACCAACGGGCGTCCTCAAGTGAGGGCGCCTTTTTCGTTCGTGGAGGCCGACAGTCGAGGTCCCCGCTCCAGTGACTCCTTCTCCTACCGCCCAAGGCTGGATGTGGAGTCCGCGGAGCAGGAACTGGCGACTTGCCCGAGTGCGCCTGTCCGTGCTGGTGCCGCGTCCGACCTCCACGCGAGAGCGAGGTGACACGGAGGCCGAGCAGTCCCCTGCAGTCGGAGGCCGTGCAAGGGGTGTCCAGCCGAGGCCGCGAGGTGACGTCGGCCTAGAAGCGCCAGTCGGGAGCGGCACGGTCGCGCCAGGGGGAAGAGGCCCCCCCTGTCACGCCCTTAGCCAAATGCTCCCGCCTGGCCCGGCCGCCGCCACCTCGCTTGAGGGACCCCACGCGCCCCCCCTCTCCCAGTGAGGGGGCGCATGGGGCGCCCTCACCACGACAGGACACCCCAATGACGGACCTGGAACCGAGCGCGCAGGAGCTGGTGGAACTCGCGGTCATCAAGCTCATGACGGAGGAGGAGTGGGCGGAGTTCGACGAGCAGGTGAACCAGGAGGTGGCCCGGGTGAGTGCGGACGAGAGTCTCGGGAGGGAGGAGCGCTCGGCGGCGGTGCAGCACCTGCGCGGTGCCCAGGTCCTGGGGTGCTTCGCTCGGAAGCCCGACGCGCCGCTGCGGATGCACATCCACCCCCGTGAGGAGTTCGACTACGAGGAGTAGGCGGTGAGCGGGGCGGGGAGCAGACCTCGCCCCGCCAAGGAGGCCGCGGCGTGCAGGTGCGCGTGAGGGCTTCTGGCGGTGGAGAAGGCGTCGGGGGCCTGGGGCCCCCTGTCGCGTCCCCCGAGCCGCCCAGGCGTCGTCCAGGGCCTCTCTCGGCCCCGGGCAGGGCCCGGGGGCCCCGGAGAGTCCCAGGCGACGTCCGGGGCGGCGCCTGGAGCTCGAGCAGCACGCCGGCGACGTCCAGGCCCCCTCTCGGCCCCGGGCAGGCCCGGGGGCCCCGGAGGGGGCCGGCGTCGTCCAGGCGGCTGTCGAGGGAGCGGAGAGAGGCCGGCGGGCGACGTCCACGGCCCCGCTCGACCCGCGCTGGAGCGCGGGTGCCCGGCGGGCCCGGGCGTCGTCCACGCCGCAGAAGGCGTCGGGGGCCTGGGGCCCCCCTGTCGCGTCCCCCGAGCCGCCCAGGCGTCGTCCAGGGCCTCTCTCGGCCCCGGGCAGGGCCCGGGGGCCCCGGAGAGTCCCAGGCGACGTCCAGGGCGGCGCCCGGAGCTCGAGCAGCGCGCCGGCGACGTCCAGGCCCCCTCTCGGCCCCGGGCAGGCCCGGGGGCCCCGGAGGGAGCCGTCGTCGTCCAGGCGGCTGTCGAGGGAGGAGAGAGAGGCCGGCGGGCGACGTCCACGGCCCCGCTCGACCCGCGCCGGGGCGCGGGTGCCCAGCGGGCCCGGGCGTCGTCCGCGCCGCAGAAGGCGTCGGGGGGCCAAGAGGCCCCCTGTCGCGTCCCCCGAGCCGCCCAGGCGTCGTCCAGGGCCTCTCTCGGCCCCGGGCAGGCCCGGGGGCCCCGGAGAGCCCCAGGCGACGTCCGGGGCGGCGCCCGGATCTCGAGCAGCACGCCGGCGACGTCCAGGCCCCCTCTCGGCCCCGGGCAAGCCGGGGGCCCCGGAGGGGGTCGGCGTCGTCCAGGCGGCTGTCGAGGGAGGGGAGGAGACTCCCCGGCGGGCGACGTCCACGGCCCCGCTCGACCCGCGCAGGCGCGGGTGCCCGGCGGGCCCGGGCGTCGTCCACGCCGGTGAGGGCGTCGTTTGGGGCGGTGCCTGGAACTAGAGCAACACCCCGGCGACGTCCAGGCCCCTCTCCGCCCCCTCGAGCCTGGCCGCCCCGGCGGGCGCCAACGTCGTCCAGCCTGCTGTCGGCGGGGCTCCTGCATTGACTCGGCGCACAGCTTCGCCGTTGAGTTCACTATGGCCCTTAATCGTCCGAGCCCCGTAATCCTCCCTCCCGTTGACCGGCCTCTCGCTGCTCAAATTCGGCGTGAGTTGGAGCTCACCGTCGCCACGATGACTCCCCAGTCCCAGTTGCCGGAGTTCATCTTCGCGGATGGCTCGCGGCTCTCCGTACCATCAGCATCTCTGGAAACCCTCTGGTCTCTCTTCGCAGCCCTCTCCGATGGAACCCCCGTTAGCGTTGTGGCGCACAGGGATCCAGCGACGAGCAAGGAATCACGAGAGGCCGGCCTTCGCGAGCTAACCCAGCTCAGCGAAGAGGATGACGACTACTACAGCTAGCCGTCATCCACTCCCGGCCACCATCACATGAGGCTTGCGAGGACTCCGCCTACCGCGACGGCGCCGAACGCTGCGAGCACCAGCAGGCTCCATGCAATCAGCCTCCCACGAAGTCCCCCTGTCCTTTCGCGCATCGTCCGAATCGCCTCATGCGTCAGGTACGCCGCCACTCCCATCAGCGGCACGAGCAGAAGCCACCCAGCCGGCGCCCTGAGGATGGCTGCCATCACCTGGCCCCCTCTGCTCTCTTCGACTCCCAGCCACTCAGGGACACCACGACTGCCCAGGGTGTACCCAACGTTAATGCAAAGCGCTCCGAACGCGACGAGCGCTACTCCACTCGTCGCCACCAGCACTCCACGCGAACTCAGTGGTCGCGGCGCTGGAGTTGCTGCATGACAACTTCTTGCCGCCAACTCCCGGACGAGGTGGTTGTTTCGAGCGAGCTCTACCCTCGTGGCCTTCAGGACCTCGTGCACCCGCTCGAGTTCCTCGCGCACCGCAGCGTCGTAGTCCTGCAGGATGACCGCGACCGCCCACATCGCATCGTCATCCCGCAGTTCCAGGGCCTTCTGTAACCGCAGGAGGCGCTCACGCTCACGCGCTGATGGGACCCTTCCGAGGAGCTGTTCGAACGCTGGTTGCTGCTCGCCGGTCCCCATCTCCATCACCCAACCGCAGCCGACTGAAAGACGCGGTCGGCCTGCTCGCGCCAGTGCTTGAAGCCAACTCTGAGACCGAACGACAGTTCTTTCTCCGCTCGCGACAGAGAGAGGCGATGGCTGTAGACCGCGTCCGAGATTCGGTCCGACATCTCAGGGAAGTTGAGGCTCAGTCCGCCGGCAGCCTCGACTGACGCTCGAAGCACCGAATTGGCGTAGAGCTCGAACTTATTCTCATCACCGAAGTAGAGATTTCTCAGCACGTGCACCTTCGACTCGCCCCCCCATTGGGATAGCGCCTCCTGGAACTGCTTCAGCAACTCCAGGCTGTCCCTCTGCCGGTTCACGACCCAGAGTGTCACAATCGGGCGCCCAAGCTCAGCTGCGCCTTGGGTGAGGTACCAGCCATTGCGCGCTACCGAGTCGTTGTTTCGTGCTGCCGTGTTGATGACCACAGGTCCTGCGTGGCTTGCACAAATGTCAGTGAGGACCTCCCAGCCTTCCTTCTCGTCCAGGTTGACGGACTGTGCGCCGATGACCTGGGTCTCGACCTCCTTCGCATACGACTTGACGCAGTCGGGGTTGCTCGTGTCGCACTCGATGAGGAATGGCTTGTGCCCCCTCCTGCACAGGTAGTCGATAAGCGCCATCGCCACCATCGACTTGCCGACTCCGCCTTTGCTGCCACCGACCCAGTAGATATTGCTGTCCATGCTTTCCTCCTACTGCCCTAGATGACTTCGCTGTCCGCGACGGGCTTGAAGACGCCCTTGTTGGTCTCGGGTCCCGCCTTCGGTGATTCGTGCCCGCTGGTGCCGGCTTTCGCAGTTGCTTCGGTGCTGCTTGATGAGCCAGGGCGTTGGTCACTCTGGAGTCGCTTCACCTGCGGTTGCACATCGACTCCACGTCGTGCTGACACGGGCGCTGAGGGAACAGTGGCGCTTGTGCGTACCTCTGCCGGTTTGCGGCCCTTCTTCTGTTCCTTCTCGACGTCCTTCTCCTTGGCTTTGGCTCGCTGTTTTATGACCGTGAGCGTCGAGTTGAGCGTCGCTTCGTTGATGGGCAAGCCTCCAGCTGTCAGCGCCTTTGCGACATCGCCGAGGCGATAACCCTTGGAGCGCAGCAGCTGAATCTGAGGGAGCAACTGCGTCACCGCTTCAATCTTCGTTAGGTCTCTCTTCTGCGGAAGAGTGTCCTCATTGCTGAGAGTCGCTCTGAGCTTTTCGATATCCTCAGGCTTCAGGCTTCCTGCCTTCGGCATGGGTCATCCCTTCGAAAGACGTATGGAGAGCCTCGCTGAGGCGAGGCGTGCCGTTCCTGGGCTGCACTACTAACGTATTGCAGACGCGTCCGCAAGTGCCTCATCACGCCGTGGCGACGCTTCGTTGCGGCCTCTAGGGGGTGACGGGCATGCGTGCTGCAACGATGCCCGATGCATTCTGCAGGCCTTTGTCATGCGTGACGTGCCTGCTGGCTAAGGTCTCCTGAAGGTCTTGTGAAGTACAATCGGAGGCCTTGGGAAGCGGCTCACCAGGCCCTGATGGTCGCTGCTCTTGGCCTTTGGTGAACGCTGAGGCGCTCGATCGGGACTCCTACGGCCGGGCATCGTCGTACGCTTCGAGGTTCCTCGCGACCTCCTCTGCCGGTCCGTTGGGGCCTGTGTCCCGTGTGAACCGCAGACCGCACCAGGCATCGGGGCAACGGAGGCAGGTGACACGAACGCTGCGGAGGCCTCAACGCACACGGCCGTCCGACGCGACACCGACGCAACACGAAAGCCGTAGGGGTAGGGCAAGATAAAGCAATGTCTCCATGGTGTGGTTAAGGGGTTGATACTGTTGAAGGTTTCTTGGTGACAGCGGGGGTGTTGTGGTGACCTGTGATATGATACCATTGCGGAATCGCAGGGGAAATCACGTCACCAAAAAGGCGCCATGGGGTCTTCTTCAGAGGAGGATGGGGGCGGCAGGTTCCGTCCCGCAATGGGGCGCGCAAAGCGCGTCCGCGAAGAGCGCGTGCCGACGTTCCGGAACGCGGTGCTGGCGCGCCAGCGCCTCATCCAGCAGGCAGGAGCTGGCGGCTCATCCGGCAGTAGGGGAAGTGGTGTCCGCGGTGGGCACCCGAATCGGGGCCATGCGGCGCTCGACGTCCCCATGCCTGGTCCGATGGACCGACGAGTGGCGGTGAAGCTCTCGGTCGTCCAGCAGAACGAGTACGGCCGGAAGGCCGCACGGATGCACATCCGCTACATCGAGCGGGAGGGCGTCGAGAAGGATGGTGGGCGCGGCCAGTTGTACGGGCCAGGTGGACCGCTGAGTCTCGACGAGGCTCTTCCGGACCTGGCGGGCGAACCCCACCAGTTCCGCCTCATCGTCTCGCCAGAAGATGGTGCGTCGCTCGACCTACGGGACTTCGTGCCCCGGCTCATGGAGCAAATGCAGCGGGACCTCGGGCGCCGATTCGACTGGGTGGCGTCGAACCACCACAACACCGACAATCCCCATGCCCACGTGGTCATCCGCGGGCTCGGCGCCGACGGGCACGAGCTGCGGATGGACCGGGCGTATGTGAGCAACGGCATTCGCTGGAGAGCACAGGCCATCGCGACGGCGGAGCTGGGGCAGCGGAACGTCCTCGAGGTGCAGCAGCAGCTGAATCGAGAGGTGCGGCAAGAGCGGGTGACATCCCTCGACCGGGAGCTGGAGAAGAAGGGGAGGGCGACGCCTGGAGTGGTCGAGCTGAGTGGCGTGCCAGCGGATGCCGGCCAGCGGATGGAGCGCGCCCGGCTCATGGGTCGACTTGCGACCCTTGAGCGCCTGGGGCTTGCGCGTCCCGCAGGACCTGGGCGCTGGAGGATGGAGTCGGAGTGGACACGGCGGCTCCAGGCCCACGCGGAGCGAAACGACATCATCAAGCGGATGCATCAGGGGTTGCAGGGCGACCCGTCGCGCTATCGCATCGTTGAGGGTGCGCGCGACCTGCCCGTGGCGATTGAGGGCGTCGTCCGGTTTCGGGGCCTCCACAATGAGGGCAGGGGGACCCATTTCGTCTGCATCGAGACGGCCGCAGGGGAGGGGTACTACCTCCCGCTCCGCGGGCTCGGTGAGGACATTCGAGAAGGGGAGGTCGTCTCGGCGCAGTTCTCGGCTCGCGTGCTGGCCCGGGAGGACAGCGCCATCGAGGCCGTCACCCGGCTGAGTCGGGGAATCTACTCGCCGGAGGTTCATCTCAAGGCCCTGGAGGAGGGGAGGGTGCAAGCTGCTCAACCGGAGGGGCCGCGCAACTCGCACCAGGACGTCGTCAAGGCGTGCGTTCGTCGACTGGCCGCGCTTGAGGGGGTGGGCCTGGCCGTTCGTACCGAGCTCGGCTGGAAGGTGACTCCGGGGTTGCCGCTCGTGCTCGAGAACGCCGGTACGGCATATCCGAAGCTCCAGAAGCTGAGGATTGAGCGGAAGAGTTCAACACTTGCGACGCAGCGCGCCTACCGAGGGCCGACCTGGCTCGACACCGCGGCGCCACCCGTCGTCGCGCCCCATGGATTCGGCGCCGAGCTCGCGGCGGCGATTCGCTCGCGCCGGGCCTTCCTCAAGACGTTGGGGTTGGCGCCTGGTGAGAAGCTCCTCCAGGAGCTGCGCAAGCTGGAGATGAAGGACACCGGGGAGCGGCTGGCCCAGCAGCAGGGGGCGGAGTACGTGCCGGCACTTCCGAAGAAGGGGCTCTGGAAGGGGAGGGTCGTCCTGACGAAGCCGAATGACGTCAGCGGTCGACGCTTTGCCCAGGTGTACCGCGAAGGCCGCTTCGTGCTGCTGCCGGTGACTGCCGAGCTGCGCAAGCTGGACGGCCAGCGCGTCGAAGTCGGTCGCGAGAATGGAGAGCTGGTGGTTCGTCGAGCAGGCCCTCGGCGAGGGGCGTGATTGGCGGCTGTGCTTCTATTGTATTGCAGACTCTTGGCGTGCTATTGCCGGCTGCATGCGTCGATTCCTCCATCCAGCACACGTCCTGGTCTCGGTGCTGGGGGTTGCCGCGAGTTTCACGGCAGCTACCCAGTACCTCGCTGTGGGCTTCGCGTATCAACCGCGGCTCGGTGAGCCACTCGCCCGAGTCGCAGGACATGCGCTCTACCCGCCACACTCCGTTCTCGTGTGGACGTGGCGCTACGGGAGCTTTCGCCCAGCCGAAGCTCTCCTCACGCAGGCCACCTGGATTCTGCTCGGGGGGGTGACGCTCACCATCCTCTGCCTCTTCGCCCTCGCAATGCTCCGTGGCGCTCCCCCGTCCAAGCGCACGACGTACGGGACGGCTCGTTGGGCGACCACCGCGGACCTGCAGCGAGGCGGGGTGCTGGTGGATGACGGCGTAGTCCTTGCGCAGACAGAGGATGCCGTCCTGGAGGAGTATGTCGACGCCAAGGGCGAGCGTCGGTTGCGGGAGATTCGCGCGGGACGCCACCTGCTGCGGCACAACGGACCCGAGCATGTCTTCGTCTTTGCTCCCACCCGCTCCGGAAAGGGGGCGGGCATCGTCATGCCGACGCTCCTCTCGTGGCGCGGGAGCGTCCTCGTTTACGACTTGAAGAAGGAGCTTTGGAACGAGACGTCGGGCTGGCGGAAGAAGTTCTCGCACTGCATCCGGTGGGAGCCTGCGGCCGAGTACTCCGCGCGATTCAACCCACTCCTCGAAGTCCGCAAGGGCCTTCAGGAGGTGAAGGACGTCCAGAACATCGTTGAGATGCTGATTGACCCGGGAGGGACCCGCGGCGAGAAGGACCACTGGAAGCTGGCGGGTGGGACGCTCCTCACCGCAGCTATTCTTCACGTCCTCTACGCGGAAGACGACAAGACGCTCGCGGGCGTGGCGACCTTCCTCTCGAATCCCGAGCGGAGCATCGTCGAGACGCTCGAGTTGATGCTGAGCACGCAGCATACTGCCGCGGGGCCGCACCCGGTCGTGGCGACGTCCACGCGAGAGGCGCTCAACAAGAGCGAGAACGAGCTGAGTGGAGTCGTCTCAACCGCCCTTGCGTTCTTGAGCATCTACCGAGACCCGCTGGTCGCACGGAACACGGCTGCCAGCGACTTTCGGATCTCCGACTTGATGCACGCGAAGCGCCCGGTCTCGCTCTACCTGGTGCTCCCTCCATCAGACGGGGAGCGGCTCACCCCCGTCTTCCGCCTTGTGCTGAACCAGATCGGGACTCGCCTCACGGAGTCGATGGGAACGGTACAGCGCCCAGCTCACCAGGGCCGCACGGCCTTCGCAGCACGGCTCTTCGGGAAGAAGCCGCCTGCCGAAGTTCATCTACCGGCCACGGACACGGGGCCGAAGCATCGCCTCCTGATGTTGCTGGACGAGTTTCCGACTCTCGGCCGACTTACGTTCTTTGAGCGGTCTCTGGCGTTCTTCGCCGGGTACCGCATCAAGTGCCTGCTCATCGCGCAGTCCTTGGGACAGCTCGAGGAGAAGTACGGCGCGAACAACTCGATTCTCGACAACGCGCACGTGCGCGTGTCGTACGGGGCCAACAACGAGAAGACCGCGGCCCGAATCTCGGAGATGCTCGGTAAGTCGACCGTGGTCACCGAGAGCACCAGCTTCAGCGGGCAGCGGCTGTCAGGGTGGCTTGGGAACAAATCGAGCAGCGAGCAGGAGCATGCCCGCGACCTCCTCACGCCGGGCGAGGTGATGACGCTGCCATCGAGCGACGCGCTCGTCATGGTCGGCGGCATCCCGCCTTTCCGCGGGAAGAAGGTGCTGTACTACGCCGACCCGGCATTCACAGCGAGGGCGAATCTCCAGCCTCCAGAGGACCCCCACGAGCAGGCACGAGAGTTCCTGGTGCGCGTCGTCCCCAACGACTGGGCGCAGCGAAAGCAGTCGGCCACCGCCGCATCATCGGCAGCCTCACCTCCACCGCCGGCAACGACGCCAGTGCTATCGGCGGGAACTCAGCCCGACCCATCAGTCGCGTCCACCCCGAGCGAGCCATTTGCGGATGAGAGAGCCGAGCCCTCGGCAGGCGCTGCGCCCGTGCCCCTCGAGTCGACACCACCGCCGGCCGGCAACCCGGCAGCGCCTCACGCTGCTCCGCCTGCAACTGCAACGCCCCCCGCGCCGAAGCGCAAGAAGGCTCGAGCTCCCGCTCAGGTAGACCTCTTCAGCGATGCCTCGTCAGGGCCCGCTCCTTTGCCGCCGTCGACGGCTGTGGCCGAGGCCGGGCTGCAGGAGGAGGAGCAACACGCAGCACCTGCCGAAGACGCCGACCCCTTCGACGACCTGTGGGCTGGGGGCCTCGACGCTGACGCGAGCCAACCCGAATCTGCTGATGAGGCGGATGGGGATGACGCCTCCGACGACGCCCCAGCTCCCGCTAGTTCACCTCGTATCCGCCGCCGTGGAGATGTGCCGCTGTGACTACTGAACGGAAGCCGACGCCTGGAAAGCTGAAGCGCAAGAAGATTCACCCGTATGTTCCGGCCGAGCAGGCGATGGCGGTCAAGACGTACGCGGCGCTGAAGAGGGTCTCGGAGTCGAGCGTCGTGAGTGCGGCGTTGGCCCAGTATCTGGCAGGGACGAGCGACGCGACGCTCTTGCTGAAGCGTCTGAACCGTCTCCAGAACAAGCTGACGGCCATCGAAGCACTCATGAACCTCCTGAGCGAGAGCTTTGCCCTCTATGTGGAGATCTACTTCGCCCACACTCCCACCATTCACGGCGAGGACGCGAAGGCTACGGCCAGGAGCGCCTCAGCGGCGCGGTTCGCAGACTTCATCGACGCCCTCGCTCAACGCATGTCGACCACCAACCGCTTTGCGTCCGAGGTGCTGCCGGTCCTCGCGGACCAGGATGAGCTCGCGGCTGCTGCCCGTGCCGCGGCGGTGAAGCCATGAGCCCCGACGTCGAAGCGAAGATGCGCACCCTGCGGACTATCCTGAGTCCTCTCGTTCCGTACCTTGATGACCCCGGCGTGCAGGAAATCAGCCTCAACCCAGACGGAGCTCTCTGGGTCGAACGCCGCGGAGAGCCGATGCGGGCAACCGGCGAGCGCCTCTCGCCTGCGGCCGCGATGCTGATGGTGCGCCAGGTTGCCCACTGCATGGACCGTGAAGTGAACGCCCAGAATCAGTCCCTGCCGGCGACCTTGCCGGGCTGGGGTGCTCGCTTCCACGGCGTAATCCCGCCGGCTTTTCCCGCACCGGTCTTCTCCATCCGACTGCCCGGCACGAAGATTTTCACCCTTCCGGACTTCGTTGAGTCCGGCGTCCTTACTCCCGACCAAGCTGACGCACTCTCGCGGTCCGTCAAAGCCCGCCTGAATGTCCTCGTGGGCGGAGGGACGGGCTCCGGCAAGACGTCCTTCTGCAATGCCTTGCTCCAGGTGCTGGCCTCGACGGCGGACCGTGTGTACGTCATCGAGGACACTGCGGAACTCCGCTGCGACGCGCCGAACAAACTCGGCTGCATCATCAACCCCGACTACAGCTACCAGCGGGCGGTCATGGACGCGATGCGCATGAGGCCGGACCGCATCGTTGTGGGTGAAGTTCGCGATGGTGCGGCGCTGGACCTACTGAAGGCGTGGAACACCGGCCACCCAGGCGGCATCAGCACCATCCATGCGAATGACACCCGAAGCATGCTGGACCGGCTCTGTGAGCTCATCCGCGAAGCGGTGCCAAATCTCGATGCCCGGGATCTGGTAGCTCGAACCGTCGAAGTCTGCGTCCACCTGAAGAGAGACCCAGCAGCCAAGGCTGGCCGAAGCGTCACCGGAATCTGCCGCGTGAAGGGCCTCACACCTGCGGGGGCCTGGGACCTCGCACCCCTCGAGCGCGCGTGACGCGAGCGCGCCCTCTCCAGCTCCTGCTCTTCCCGTCGCTGGAGATGTCCGTCAGCCACGAGGAGCAAGACGGTGCTGAGGGAATCCGCAGCCGCTGTGGCTGGTGTGGCGCGGCCGTACGGCTCCCATCCGACGCTCCTGAGCACAGCCCCTGTCCCGCCTGCTGGCGCCCAACCCGATGGCGGCGCCCGCCCCCACCGCAGCAGGGAGGGAAGGGCAGGGCGCGGCGCGCACCGGGCAGGTAGGCGACAGTAGGGGAAGGAAGTCAGGTTGTCATGCTATTGCATTACGAGTCGCTGTGATGCTATTGAATCGCAGACGCTGACTGCGTGCGGGACCTTTCGTCCCGCCGCATGCGCCCGCACATCATGGTCGAACACTCCTCTCTACTCGAGACTGGTCAAGGCACTCCGGAGCAGGAGGTGCCAATCACCATCGTTGCTTCGGGCAGCGTGCAAATTTTCGAGAGGCGGCGAGACGTCCCCGAGGACCTCATGAGTAGAACCGCCCTTCGAAAGGCGGGCCTGACGCCAGGCCCACTCCGCGCTCGTGTTCGCATCTCGAGGAACATGGTCGACCTCTTCCACCGCGCTGAAGCCGCTCCGCGTGACCCTGCGACTCCCGCCCAGCTGTCCGCGCTGGAGAAGGCGAACAGCGTGCGTGCCGAGCGCAATGCCGAGCGCGCTCGGAAGCGCAGTGATGCTGCGGCAGCGCGGCAGGAGGTACTACGGAAGCAGGTGGCCGCTGCGATGAACAGCCTCCGCACAAGCGCACTGGCGGCACTCAAGAGCTGGACCGCCGACGCCCGCACTGTGGTGGTCGACGTTGAATCAACTGACCTCAATGGCCGAGTCATCGAGGTAGCGGTCGTCGACCTGGCCGGCACCGTGCTCCTGCAGCGCCGCATCAACCCTGGTTGCGAGATTCATCCCGGAGCCCAGGCGATTCACGGCCTGACCCAAGCGGACTTGGCGGGCCAACCGGCGTGGGACGGCGTGGTGGACGAGTTCGAGGCCGTCACCCGGGGCCGCAACGTCCTTGCCTTCAATGCGACTTTCGACGGGCTGACGATTGCCCGGAGCACTGAGGTGTCGTGCGGTTCAGAGAAGGGGCGCCTGGCTCGGAAGGCGGCTGAGGACTGGCACTGCGTCATGGGGGCGATGGCGCCTCTCATGGGGGAGTGGGACTCGAAGTACAACGACTTCAAGCTCCCGTCGCTCGCACGAGCTGTCGTCTTCGCCAATGCGGATGTCACGGGTCTTCCACCAGCGCACTCCGCTGTCGGCGATGCACTCCGGACGGTGGCCCTTGTGCACGCCGCAGCGCTCCTTCCGGCGAAGGAGTTTGCTGTCAACGAGATTCCGGATTTGTGGCTGGCCTACCGGCCGCGTGCGGTTTCGTCCTGAAGGTTCCTAGAAGAAAGGGGCTGTGATGAGTCGGCGGCTTTGGATCTGCAGTGCGTGCACCAGCTCGTTCCATGACGATGAGGAGGCGCATGGCCACGGTCAGAGCACCGGCCATCTCATTGGATGCGCGGCCGATGAGGAGACGTCCGGTCCACCTCTGTCGACAGTGGCCCGTGACATGCTGAACAAGGAGGCCGCGACGATTCTCCTCGAGGCTGACGGGCACCTCGGAATTTCGGCGGTGCTGCTCGAGCAAGTGGCGAACGTGTCCGCGCTTCCGCGCCAGGAACGGCAGCAACTGCGTCAGCTGGCCCTGCAGGCGCGAACAACCCGTCGAAGTGCCGTGGCGCTGATGCGGGACTACGCCCTTGGCGCTGGCGTGCGTCCCCAGAAGCCGGTCGAGAGGCTCTCATAGGTATGGGGCGGCGGCGCATGCACTCGCCTGCTGACGATGCGCTGGTGGAGGCGCGACCAGCACTCGCCGTTCTGGCGGAGCGGTACAGCAGAGCGGTCCAATCCGAAGCCGCGCTCGCCCGGCGAGCCGTAGATACCCGGCAGGACATGCAGTCCCGCGCCTTTCGAACGGCCTCTGCTCAGCACCGCCACGCTGCGGACCGACTCGTCTACGCACGCCGCAAGCTTGCGGACAGCCTTGCGCGGGTCCTCGTCCGCGGCCACAAGGTGCACTGCCGATGCTCGGAGTGCGCGCCGGAGCACCGGGCTGTACGGCCACCCCGGCCGCGCCGACGGACGCGCATCAACGACTAGAGCCAGCTCCCGCGCGAGCTGCACACGATGTGGCACCACCGTGGTGCCCAACCGGCAGGGGTGAGGATTTCCCCCTCCCTTGCCCCTGCCGGTTTCTTTTCCCGTGGCGTGCAGACTCATGCGCCTCAGAATCGAGCGGCTGGAAGATGGACATTCTGACTTGCCTCAGTGCCTTACCTGGCATCGCCTTCATCGTGACCATGGGGCTCTGCCACGTGTGCTTCTTCGTCGACGCAAGCCACCTCCACCGGGCGACATTCTCGAGTGCAGCAGTGCTTTGTGCGTGCATCGTGCTGACGGCCCCGCTTCGGCCTGGGGGTGAGGAGAACCTCTGGGTGGTTGTCCTGCTGGGGGTGGCGATCGAGTTGGTGGTTAGCCTGTACCTCCGACCTTCCGTGGTCCCCGAGTGGACCGATTCGACGGCCCAGCCTGTGCGGGCAAGCGACTACGCAGCGTTTCGGAATTGCGCGCAGGTCGTGGGGCTTCTTGCGAGGCTCGTGACCTTCGTCCCTATCGCCATGTCGCTCGTGCAGAGCGATTGGGAAGTTGCAACAGCGCAGTGGGTTGCCGGGCGCAGCGTGGTGGGCCTCATCGTCGAGCTCCACCTGAGGAGAGAGTGGATTCCTCGTTACGGGAGGCGCACGTGCCGGCTCGTGAAGGACGACTGGACTCCTCCCCTCGATATGCTGAGTGGTGCGACCGCTCAGGGCACAGTCTGGACCGCCTGGAGCGATGGTGGGGCTGGCGTACCTCCTAGCCGCAGACGGGACGCCGGCGACGGCGCAGCCTAGACTCCGGAAAGGGCAGGGGAGCGAACCCGCCCTTCAACTCCACCGACTGGGGGAATCGAATGCGGAAGGTCATCGTGCTGTTGGCAGCCCTTGTTGCCGTTGTCGGGTGCTCCTCGGGTGAGCCAGGCCCCCAGGGTGAACGCGGTCCCCAGGGGCCGCCAGGGCCCGCAGGAGGGCCAGCCGGCCCTCAAGGGCCCCGTGGTGAGCCAGGCCCTCAAGGCGCCCGTGGTGAGCCGGGCCCGGCTGGCGGCGCGGGCGAGCAAATCTGCATGCCCGGCAAGGCATTCTGCGACGAGGGGACGCTGTGGCAGTGCACGAAGACGGGACGCGATGCGGTGAACGCCGTGCCCTGCACGGGCGGGTCCGCCTCAAATCCGGTGGGCTGCTTCACTTCAAACTGTGGGAGTGCTGCAGCTTGCTGTCGGTGGACGCGCGCGCCGATCTACTACGACTTTCTCGCGCCGTTCGTCGCGAAGGGTGACTTCCACGTCTACGACGGCCACGTGAACGCGAGTCCGGTTGGCCAGACCTGCTCGCTCGACCCCGTGTTCAATGCTTCCCTCACTATTTACCCGGCTGCGGGGGTGTGCCCGGCGCGCCAGGCTGCGACCGTGAACGTAGGAATCGTGCGCGCGAGCGCGTCACCCGGCCAGACAATCACGCTCCCTTCCCCTGCCGTGTCGCTCAGTGCCTTTGACGCAGCAGGAGTGAGCTGCTTCGCCTTCTCGGGCACGGTGACGTGGCATTCCGACGTGCCCAACTGGCGTGTGACCATCGACGCGACCTGCAGCACGGTTGGCAAGGATCTCCGGGTCCGTGGCGAACTCGGAGGACGTCTCTAACCTGAGGAACTAGGCCTATGCGCGGAGCAGTCCTCCTACTGCTGGTGGCGGGCTGCTCCCGTAGCTACGAGCCTGCCGACACCACCTACTGCCACTTCGTCGCCTGCCGCCAAGGCCCGCCTCCTCTCCCGAAGACTGAGTGCGTCTTTGGCGTCAATGGGCACTTCATCGACGGGCGATGGATGTTCGGCTACGCCGTAGCTGGCGCCGGCGATGATGAGGCCAAGGCCTGGGCCTACCTTCGCGAGCGAGGCTGGCGGGCGTGCAAGTAGCAGTAGTGCTGGCGGACGGAATACCACTACGGGGTGATGGTCCCTGCAACGGATGCTCGCCACGATGACGGCGAGGGAGTGTGACTCATGACGTACGCTGATCTCGCTCGCAAGTATGATGGAGTTTGGTTCTGCCGGAACTGTGACTTCGGCGCGTTGACGGAGAAGGTGGCGGAGGAGCACGTTTCAAAGACCGGGCACGACTTGGAGCGGACGAGCCTTCCCGGAGAGAGCCTGCAGCGGCGCCTCGACGCGGTGAAGGCGGACTTTGGTCAGGTGCTCGAGCGGAACGGCCCTCACTTCATTCACGCTGTGGGATGCGATAGATCGGTCTGCGAGAAGAACTGTGGTGGGCGGCTGGTCTCTTCGGTTGAGGACTACTGACGACGCATCGTGTGGCTGGGCAGGAGGGAAGGGATGACCTCATCGTCTGTGGGGCAGCGGTTCAAGCGCATCAAACGCTTCGAGGCGATTCGGGCAGCGGTGGCCCATGGCGCTCCCGGATTGAACGACGCTGCTCGCCTTCATGTGTCCGACGAAGCGGAGCGCTCTGCTGTGGTTCTGTGGGTGGAGGAACTGTGGTCCTCTGAGGCGCTGCGAATCACGGGCGAGTGTCCGCCTCCTCGCCAGCACGAGCCTCAAGAGGTGACGGACTGGCGTCAGCTTCAGCTCACGGCAACCACCCCCTTGGTTGAAGGCCTCCCGTGGGATGACCCGGAAGGGCGACATCGCCTCCAGGTCCTGGAGTTGCTCACCCACAGCCTTGCGGCAACCGCCCTTGAGCCGGTGCGAGTTTGGGTTTCCGAGGAAGAGGCGTGTGCGCACCCGCTTCACCTCGGCATGCGCTGTCACGTCCTGGGGCCGTGGGCCTGCTCGCAGTGCGGACAGCGGTCCTGTTCGACGTGCGGGCGGAAGCGCGGAGACTTCTGCGACGCTTGCCAGCACACGGCGGCCAAAATCCTGGCCCGCCGCATCATTCAGTCCGACAGACCTCGGTGCGCGACTTGGCGGTCTCCTGACCAACTGGCAGCCGCTGAGAACCGCCGAGCGCTCCTTGCTCGCAGGAAGGGTCCGTGATGCCGTTGCTGCCATCCACCGGTTTTCTCGATGCCGCCAGCATGGGCCGCCTGACGGCTCAGCTGCCAACCCTGCAGGATGTTCCCGGAACGAGTCCTTGGGATGCCGAGGCTCTTCTGCAGTGGCTCTGTGGACCCGCTCCGTCCTCGGGGGGAGCTCATGCCGCTCGTTTCGTTCTCGGCGTCTGGCGTCCTAATATCGACTGGAGCCTCGTTGCCCGCGCGTTCACCTACGTGGGAGTAGACCGTGCAGGGCGTTTCGATCTGGTCGCCGCCTGCGGCACATGGGACCGCGAACACGTCGCGTGTATCTCGCGCTGGCTAGAGGCGCCACGCCAGACACCTCCCACGGCTCCCCCGGCGATGGGGTCTGATGAGGAAGAGGACCAGAGAAGGCGTCGTGCTCGGTGGCCTTCGGATGGTCGTGAAGCGATGGCCGCGCTGGCAAGCAGCTTGCCGGCGCTCGCCGGGCTCACCGGTGTCACGCCGTGGGACCAGGAGGCCGTGCTGACGTGGCTTTGTTCGGCGGAAGGTCCCAGTGGGGATGTTGCGCACGCCGCTCGGTTTCTCCTTACGTTATGGAACAGCCGAACCGAGTGGCGCGAGGCTGCTGGCGAGATGGGTCTTCCGGTTCCAGGGCGAGCCTCGCGCTTCGACCTGTTCGATGCGCTCCAGGTGTGGGGGACAGCCGATGCCAAGCCCGTGAGGGCCTGGGTCGAGGCTCAGTTCTGGCCCTGAGATCTTCTGGACCTGGCGAACATCCTCTTTCTGGTTCAGGTTGATGACGTCGCTGTCCGGCTTACCGCGGTTGTTGGGGTCATTCTTTATCAAGGGAGCTCCTGCTTGATTTTCAGGGACAAGAAACAAGAGGCGGCCGTCTGTCGTGCCCTCCTAGACACCGTGGATCTCGGCCACATTTGGACCGATGAAGGTCCAACGGAGGAAGCTAGAATTCTCAAAGGATTTGGGATTCGGAAGCTCGACAAACGGGAGTGGCTCATCTTCCGGATTGTTTGGGAGCTCTGGGGTGAACCTGTTGAAGACGTGCGGACATCGGGGACAGACGTCATCAGGGGGTTGGAAGGCCCCTCCGCACAATCCGTCGCGCGCCTCATGCTTGCCTATGCCTCCGGTGGGGGTGACGGCGTCGACCAGTGGCTGTCCGATGCCACATCGCAGTGCTACTTGGACAAGGCCGCAGATGAACGACTCGATGCCGACATCAATGAGGCAGCCCTCGCCAACTACAACTCCCATGACCCTCAGGCCATGGAGTTGAGGGAGCGCGTCAACGCTGCGAGACGGCGTGCAAACGAGTATGAGCAGAAGGCCGTTGAAGCAGCGGCGAAAGCAGTTGAGCGCAAGCCGACAGCCACGGCCCAGAACTAACAATTCGTGAAGGAGGCCTGACCCGCGAACCGCTGACCGGACTCCCGGTCCCAGCGGTTCTGATAACAGCAATAGTCTCCTAAGTGCCCGAATTTACTTGTGTCCCATAATAGGGATTATGTCAACTCGACCGAAATTGTCCGCTGGGGCTGTTCTTCTCGCGACTCTTTCCATCATCACTGCGACCCGGCTCGCGGCCGCTGCACGGGGCCACTGCGCCTATCCTGACCACTCTCACTTCCTCCATCTAGGAGTGCTCGCCTTCTCCCTCACGGGCGGGCTGCTCCTCTTTGCACCGTTCATCGGCTGGTGGCACGCCCGCGTTGGTCTCTGGGGCCGCCAAAGGACGATAGAAGCCCGGGAGGCGACAGCCTCCAGCGCCTTTCGCTCCGCGAAGGACGGCCAGTCGGATTTGGACGACTTCAGAAACCTGCTGGCGCAGAACATCACTTCCACGTGGAGTGGCATTCTCGGCGTCCTCGCCCTGAACGGTGAGACCGCCGCCCACGTCATCCACGAGGGTCTAGTCGGCCGCAAGCTGGTTGATGTGGCGACCGATCCCCGCGAGTACCTCTATGGCGTTCTTCGTGACCTGGAGGCTCGAGGCTGGGTTGCCTCACGCGAGCTGGAGACCAGCCCACTTCCCGGCGGCCCGACGCTTACCTTCTACTCCCTCACCGACGCCGGCCGGCTCGCGCGCCAGGTGCTGACCCAATGAACTTCGTCACCGCTGGCCGCCAGGTCACACAGCTCTGGTGCGGCATCCTGGGCGTCATCGCCCACGACGGCGATGGCTACGGCCTCAGCATCCACGAGGGTCTGGTCAAGCGCGAGCTCGTCTCCGCATCGACCGACCCGATGGCCTACCTCTACGACGTCCTCCGGGACATGGAGGCACGTGGGTGGCTCGTATCTCGCGAGGTCTCGTCTCCCGAGATCGCTGCACTCCGCGGCGGCAGGCCCCGCATCTGCTACGCCCTCACCGACGCAGGTTCCGTCGCACGCCAAGTGCTGGCGACCTGACCCGGCTGCCCGGGGTTGGCGTCCTCCTCATCATGGACACCTCCCCGAAGCCCCCTCCCGTCCGAACCTGGAGGCTCGCGGCTGGGATGCCTCACGCGAGCTGGATACCACTGCAGTTCCCGGCGATCTGACGACCTGACTCTGCTGCCGCCGGGCGGTGACGGGCAGCTCGTCGAGGACCTGGTGGGCGCGGCGCGGGCGTCCTGGCGCGCCCGGGGGCGCGCGGCGGCCGCGGTGGAGTTCGAGCACGTGCCTAGCCCCTGCGCTGACGCTAGGGCGCGCGGAGGCCTCGCTGGCGCCGCGGGTGACGGGCAGCTCGTCGAGGACCTGGTGGGGTGAGGGCGTCATCACCCCGCCGCCTGCTGGACGCTATAGCGTGCGCGTCATGCTCGACCCGCGTTCCGTTCACGCCGCGCAGTTCCTGGCCCGCTTCCGCACCCTCCCTGCCGCCCAGGTGGTTGCTCTGCTTCACCGCCACGCCACCATGGAGCTGGCCGAGGTCTTCGAGGAGTCAACGCGGAGCCTCGTCGCCGAGGTCGCCGCCCTTGTCCCGGCCGAGATTCGCGATGAGATCGTCGAGAAGGTCGGCTCCCTCATCCTCGTCGGCTACCTTCTTCACGCCGAGGAAGTCGCTGCGCCACGCCAGAAGATGTCGAACGCCTAGCTGCCGGGACTTCGGCCGGGGTTGCGGTCCTCTTCGGTCTCGACTCCGGCTCCGGTGGCGGGCGTCGAGGTAGTCGCGAGGGAATCGGTGGGATTTGGCGTCTTGCTCTTCATGGACGCTGAAAGAACCGCGCGATGGCAAGAGGCTCCGCGTACCACCCCAGGAGTATGGCAGCCCGCCTCTGGGCGGGCGAGCCTGCGGACACTCCCAGAAGGCACGCGACACTTGGCGTCAACGACGAATGAGAGGACGGCATGACCTACTATTCTTCCGAGGCAACGCAGCGACTGCAGGACATCGCCAAGACTCAGGGCTCGGAGGTCGGCATCGTCGAGTCCCCTGGGAACAAGGCAGGTCTCTTCTTCATCACTGGGCGCGACGGTCATCCGCTCAACCACTGGGAGCCGCTCGGCTGGACTGAAGAGGAAGCCGCTGCAACGCTCCGGGAAGCGTAGGCGGCAGCATTATCCGGCCCCAGCGAGGTCCATGCCGCGAGGCGGTGTCGTCTTGCCGTGACGCCATGTCCTTGGCGTTCGTGCGCGCGTCTGGCTCGCTGGCGCGGATAGTGACGAGCAGTTCCTAGAGGACCTGGTGGGCGCGCGCGGGCGTCCTGGCGCGCCGGGTGGCGCGCGGCGGCCGCGGTACAGCTCGAGCGCGTCGCGCAGCCCCTCGCGGTGGCGCGGGGGCCTCGCCGGCGCCCGGGGCTGAGGAGCCGCTCGTGGAGGACCTCGTGGGTGCGCGCGGGCGTCCTGGCGTGCCGGGTGGCGCGCGGCGGCCGCGGCGTGGTGCAGGCCCTGGTGCTGGTGCAGGGGCGCGCGCGGGGGCCGCGCTGGCGCCCGCGGCTGACGAGGAGCTCGTGGAGGACCTGGTGGGCGCGGCGCGGGCGTCCTGGCGCGCCCAGGGGCGCGCGTCGGCCGCGGTGGAGCTCGAGCACGTGGGCAGGCCCTGGTGCTGGCGCAGGGGCGCGCGCGGGGGCCGCGCTGGCGCCCGGGGCTGACGAGCAGCTCGTGGAGGACCTGGTGGGCGCGCGCGGGCGTCCTGGCGCGCCCGGGGGCGCGCGTCGGCCGCGGTGGAGCTCGAGCACGTGCCGCAGGCCCTGGTGCTGGCGCAGGGGCGCGCGCGGGGGCCGCGCTGGCGCCCGGGGCTGACGAGCAGCTCGTGAAGGACCTGGTGGGCGCGGCGCGGGCGTCCTGGCGCGCCCGGGGGCGCGCGGCGGCCGCGGTGGAGCTCGAGCACGTGGGCAGGCCCTGGTGCTGGCGCAGGGGCGCGCGCGGGGGCCGCGCTGGCGCCCGGGGCTGACGAGCAGCTCGTGGAGGACCTGGTGGGCGCGGCGCGGGCGTCCTGGCGCGCCCAGGGGCGCGCGGCGGCCGCGGTGGAGCTCGAGCACGTGGGCAGGCCCTGGTGCTGGCGCAGGGGCGCGCGCGGAGGCCGCGCCGGCGCCCGGAGCTGAGGAGCAGCTCGTCGAGGACCTAGTGGGTGCGCGCCAGCATCCTGGCTCGTGGAGGACCTGGTGGGCGCGCGAGGCTCCGATGGAGATCGACCACGTGGGGGACGTTGAACCTGCCCCCTCCCCTCCCCTACGTCGATAGCTTGACGGACGAGAGCGTGGCCGACCTGCCGAAAGGCGACGTTGCCCTTGAGGGCAAGAGAGTGCTTGAGCAACCCGTTGTATCCGGGAGGTACCGAACCCAACTCGACCCGAGGAGCACTGCGAGAATGCACGTAATCTTGCGAGCGGCCGCAGTGATGCTGACAGGCGGACTGCTGGCCTGCCCTGATAGCCAACAATCCGACCAACCCGACGGAGGCGCAGCAGCTCCTGGCCGGCACGTCATCTTGGACGCTGGCTGGGGCGAAGCAGCGCAGAGGCTGCACGCTGTCGCGGAAGTTGAACGCAACGGTGGCAGCATCACGGTCCCCAACCGGGACGGGTCAACTACTCGAATCGTCTCCCGGCTGGACGACGGTGTCCGCATCGTCCAGTACTACAACAACCAGAGTTCTCTTCCTGTCCTCACAACACGAAGCGTCGGAGACGACACCACTCATTGGGGTGATTACGACGAAGACTCTCGACCGGACTACCGCTACGATCGCTCGGTTGATGATGCCGGTGTCCTGCTGCAAGTCTGGCTTGAAGACACGGATCTGGATGGCGAGTACGACCGCCGCCGTACTCAACGAGGGGCCCGTGGGGAGCTGAGAGTCATCCGCGAGAGGCTGACTGCGTTCGACGGCGGCTCTCCTGCTTGGCGCGTCGAATCGGATGTTGTTCTGCCGGCTAATCGGCCGCATCCCGAAGAGAAGGCCGCGACGTGGAATGCTGACTCCCAGTGCGACAGAATGGCCGGCTTCCCTTCTGACCTGCGTTCCACGACAACCGTTGCTGCGCTCCCCGGCGTTCGCATTGTCGATGGAGCGGGACCTGGGGCCTGCAGCGTCGAGCAGACGAGGAAGCTCGTTGCTGCACTTGAGCAGCTCCCGTCAAAGGCGGAGTGTCTGGCGGCAGTGAACACGAAGCTCGCCACCATGCTGAAGGCTGCCATCACCAATGGGGACATCCCGACGCACATCGCGTGTGGTGGGCAATGCCCTGGAATTCGCGCTTCATCCGACCTGGGGCCCCCCACCGTGCTGGACCAACTCCGGTTTGGCCCCTACCGCATCAACATTGCGCCGTACGTTTTAGATGACTCGGTGGGGCTCGCCCGCACCATCCTTCACGAGCTTCTTCACTGGAGCGCCGGCCTCGAGCACGACGAGGACGACAATGGGACTGACCAGGTCTGGTCTTGCTCCCGATACTGCAGCAGCTGCACGCTCGGCGGGTTCGGTGGTGGTGACCCCGCAGCTGATTGCTCTCGGTGCGCCGACGGAAACAAGCGACTGACATGTGGCTCGAAGTACGTCGTCACGGCGATGGCGGGCTGTGAGTCGTTCTCAGCCTCTGTCCACTATGAGGTCGATCCGGTGCTGACCACATGCCGGCTGACCGACACGTCCTTCGCTCGCTGCAGCACATGCGAGGTTTCGCACTGGTCCTATTGCGACGGGAGGCCGGTACCCGTCCCAGTCTCGTACCCCACCGGCTACATCACCGGCTACCGGTGCTGTCTCGGCTGCCACTTGGGAGAGGTCCGGCGGAGTTGCGCCACTGTTCCTCCACTCCCCCTCGAAGCCACCACCTGCAGTCTCCCCGCCGCGTGCGGGACGCTATAGCGTGCGTGCCACCGATGCCGACGCCCACGGCATAGCCGCGTGGGAACTCCCTCCCCTACCGCCGCTCATCCTCAGCGGCGGCCGCGGTGGAGCTCGTCGAGGACCAGGTGGGCGCGCGCTCGCGTCCTGGCGCGTGGGGTGGCGCTTGGCGGCCGCGGTGGAGCTCGAGCGCGTGGTGCAGGCCCTCGTGCAGGCGCAGGTGCGCGCGCGGAGGCGCGCCGGCGCCGGGGGTGACGAGCAGCTCGTGGAGGACCTGGTGAGCGCGCGCGGGCGTCCTGGCATGCCCAGGGCGCGCGGCGGCCGCGGAGAAGCTCAGGCGCGTGCCGCAGTCCCCGGGCTGGCGCTGGGGCGCGCGCGGCGGCGGCGCCAGCGCCCGGGGGTGAGGAGCAGCTCGTCGAGGACCTGGTGGCGCGCGGGCGTCACGGTGGAGCTCGAGCACGTGGCGGAGGCCCCCTCTCGCGCTGGGTCGCGCTGGGCGTCCTGGTGCGCCGGGTGGCGCGCGGCAGCTGCGGTGGAACTCGAGCACGTGGCGCCGGCCCCACGCTGGCGCTGGGGCGCGTGCGGAGGTTGAGGCTCAGTTCTGGCCCTGAGTTGCTTGCTGCGATGCCTGTGGCACCACCCCATCCAGATGCGCGTGCGGAGGGGTTCCTTTGCGGAGTGGCACCGATGAGGCCTACTGCTGTCCTGGCGCTACTTGCCCAGGTACGTCCTCACTGCTTTCGCCGAGTTACCCACCGCGGCGACGGCCGCTCGCAGCTGCGCCTCAGTGCACCCGAGCGAAGCACACCAGTCGCGGACCTCGTACGGCTGGTTCAGGTTGATGAGGTCGTTGTCCGGCGTGCCACGATTCCCCTTGTTGTCAGCCATTGTCATACCTTTCACGCGTCGACGGGCCGGTCGACGCTGGGACCCATATGGTCACCGCCAATAGGAGTAAGACGGGCAGCCGGGTAGTCAAGCGAATCGCTGAACGGACACTCAGTATCTGAACCATGTGGTGCAGGCCCCCTCCCCGGGCGGGCTCGCGCGGAGCCCTCGCCAGCGCTGGAGGGCGCAGAGCAGCTCATCGAGAACCTGTTGGGGACGCGCGGCGGCCGCGATGGATGTCTTTCCTCCCCCCACTGCCCTGTTGGTGCAGCGGCAGTAGGGAGAGTGGTCACTGTTCCAGGTGGGCTCGTGCGGTCCGCAGTGGCACTAGAGCGCGTGGCGCCGACCCCGCGCTGGTCCTGCTCAACCGGGACGCGCTGCTCGTCAGCGGCTGGCGACCGCCCCTTCGCACTCGTCGAGTTGGTACTTGGCACCCCTCGCCGTGGAGCTGACGCCGCAGGAGACCCAGGACGGGCCTCAGAGGCGTTGGTACTTGGCACCCCGCCGGCGCGGCGGGTGACGAGCAACTCGTGGAGGACCTGGTGGGCGCGCGCGGGCGTCCTGGCGTGCCGGGTGGCGCGCGCGGAGACCTCGCCGGCGCCCCGTGGGCGACGAGCAGCTCTGGAGGACCTCGTGGAGGACCTGGTGGACGCGACGCGGGCGTCCTGGCGCCCGTTGGCCGACGAGGAGCTCGTGGAGGGCCTGGTGGACGCGGCGCGGGCGTCCTGGCGCGCCGGGGGGCGCGCGTCGGCCGCGGAGAAGCTCCGGCGCGTACCGCAGTCCGCAGGCTGGCGCAGGGGCGCGCGCGGGGGGCCGCGCTGGCGCCCGGTGGCTGACGAGGAACTCATGGAGGACCTGGTGGGCGCGCGCGTGCGTCCTGGCGCGCCCGGGGGCGCGGCGGCCGCGGTGGAGCTCGAGCACGTGGGCAGGCCCTGGTGCTGGCGCAGGGGCACGCGCGGAGGCCTCGCCGGCGCCCGGTGGCTGACGAGGAGCTCGTGGAGGACCTGGTGGGCGCGCGCGTGCGTCCTAGCGCGCCCGGGGGCGCGCGGCGGCTGAGGTGGAAGCGGAGGCCTTGCCGGCGCCCGGTGGCTGACGAGGAACTCGTGGAGGACCTGGTGGGCGCGCGTGCGTCCTGGCGCGCCCGGGGCGCGCGTTGGCCGCGGTGGAGCTTGAGCACCTGGCGCAGGCCCCGGGCTGGCGCAGGGGCGCGCGGGGGCCGCGCTGGCGCCCGGGGCTGAGGAGCAGCTCGTGGAGGACCTGGTGGACGCGGCGCGGGCGTCCTGGCGCGCCCGGGGCGCGCGTTGGCCGCGGTGGAGCTCGAGCACGTGGGCAGGCCCTGGTGTTGGCGCAGGGGCGCGCGCGGGGGCCGCGCTGGCGCCCGGGGCTGAGGAGCAGCTCGTGGAGTACCTGGTGGGCGCGCGGGCGTCGCGTCGCGCGTCGGCCACGGTGGAGCTCGAGCACGTGGCGCAGGCCCCCTGCTGGCGCTGGGTCGCGCGGGGGCGTCCTTGCCAGTCCTCACCCACTGCTCACGACGAAACGCGAACGCTGGAGCGCTGTGCAACCGTCGTCTTCGAGCGGTCGCTGGTGACATCCACCGCTTGAATCTCCGACTCCTCCAGGTCCCGTCCCAACCGTTCGAGAACGCGCTCGCTTACGACTACGATCGTCCGGAAGACTCTCGCAAAATCGACCGTTGGCACCTTCTCCAGGCTCATCTCGTCAACCGGGGGCAGGGGCATTTCGGAGTCCCCGCGGCCGCAGGTCCTGCAGGGGTTGCCGGCATCCACTCCCCGAATGCTCCCCCCAGGCTGCACCTCAAGTTCCACCAGGTCGGCAACTCCCGGCCGTGCCTTGAAGCGTGTCGGGACCGGGATGGCGCCGGTTAGCCCCTTGAGTCGTGCCAGCACTGCCGGCTGGATGAGGAGTAGCCACGGCATGTGAATGACCACCGGCGGAAACTTCCCCTTGGCCCTCCCGGTCAATGCGCCAAATCCAGTGCCCGGCTCAACGACGGCACCGGGGGGCACCAGCGGCAACACCCGCTCCCTCAGCTTTACGAATTGCTCCCAGGGCACGCACTGCGCCCGTTCCAACTCGCGCCTCTCCGTCAGAGAGGAAAGGTCCACGCTCGGATAGTCGTAGCCAACACCAGCCCAGGTCTCCCGGCAGGTTGGGCACTTTACTCCGGGCAACCCCCACTGCCGGTCGAGGTGGAAGCTGCCGCTCCACTTCGACCGCTCCACACCGCGTCGTTCCCTCAGAGCGTAGTAGCGCATTCACTCTCCTGCGGCAGCGGTCACCGCCAGCTTCTGCCAGTACGTCATCGGAACACCGATGAGACCATAGCGCTCGACCATCACACCGCCATGCCGGAAGTGCGCCGCGCGTGACGGCGGCGTTCGCTGACGCTCAATCCACGTACGCCAGTCACGATTCCATGGTCCGCCATCACTTCCTGCGTGAACCCTCCGATGGTCAGCAATGTCTACGAGCAAGGTGTACTGATGGATGTCGATGCCGTTCCTGCGGAAGTACGCCTCGAAGGCGCGCGGAAAGATGTGGTGGCGCTCCTTCTCACGGCGCTTCCACTCCGCGATGGCCTTCCGTGCAGCCTTGACGCTCGGCAGTTCCTCCTTTCGGTACCAAGGGATGATGAACACAGCTTCTCGGCCTGGAAGGGGAACTGCACCGCCCCAGTACCGTTGGATGCGTGCTGTCGCGGCGTCCGCGCCCCGGGCAGGTGCAAATCGCAGGGCATAAGGCGGCGAGGCGAGGTCCTCGCAGCGGAAAAGGCCGCACTCGTCCTCGTTGCAGGACGGGGCGTAGCAACCCTCCTCCGACACCCCGGCAGACTCCGCGCAGGCCTCCGAGGTGTCATCCACGCCCGCAGTCGGCAAGTCGCTCGTGCCAACATGTTCCGGCGCTCCGGCGCAGCCCGCCCAGAACAGGAGAAGCAAAGCCCTCCACGTGCGCGTCATCGTGAGGCCCCCTGCCCCGCTGCAGCGGTGGCTGTGGTTGCGTGTCAAGTGCAGGATAATCTCTATTTTCTCATTTTGAAGGTTGTTCCGATTCTGAGTCTGTCGCCTAGGACCTCATGGAGGACCTGGTGAACACACGCGGGCCTTCGTTCGACCGTGGTAGGGGCGGTCAATGGCCGCTGTGGGCCGCGACAGCTCGTGGACGACCTGCTGCTAGCGGGGATGTCTTTCCTCCCCCACTGCCCTTTGTTGGGTGCAGCGGCAGTAGGGAGAGTGGTCACTGTTCCAGGTGGGCTCGTGCGGGTTGCAGTGGCACTCGAGCGCGTGGCGCCGGCCCCGCGCTGGTCCTGGGGTGTAGTCCTCGGTGACACCCCGAACGGCGCCGGGCAACTCGTCGAGGACCTGGTGTCCGCGCGGGCGTCCTGGCGCGCCCGGGGTCGCGCGCCGACACCCGGAGGGACCGGCTGCGCGGCCCAGTCCGGGGTGGCCGACTGACCCCGGTCTCCAAGGCCTCGCACCCAGGCCTGCGCGAGGCGTAGCCATACCACCTAGGTGGTACGGCGCCCTGGTGGCCGTTGGGTGAAAGTCACCCCTCACCAGAGGGAAGCGTGAAGTAGTGATATCACTAGATTGACATCAACTAGTGATATCACTAGATTCATAACATCAACGCGGCGCTCCTTCCGCGCTGCACACGGGGGCAGTCATGGCTCAGGTCAGTCTGGACAACGGCAACACGTTCCACGACGCGGACGCGGTGGCGTCGGAACTCGCTACGTGCTGGGACGCGCTCGTCGAGATGATGGATGACGACGTTCGGGAGCGCGTCCATGGCGAGCTGGCGCCGTGCACCAATGTCGAGTTCCTCGCTCGCTACCTGGAGCTGGCGAAGAGCAACCTCGTGCTGGGCTGAAGAATCGCCTCTGCCCGCGAGGGATTTCTCGCGGGTTGGCGGCTCAGTAGGTGGAGCACCTTCGCGGCCCCTGGTGACGGGGGGCGACGCCTTCGGGCGATTCACCCATGCGCCCTCCTTGGGGCGGCAGGAGCACCACAATGAAGGTCAGCGCTCAGCAGTCGGTTCTGGTTCCCGTTGGCAGCATCCACTCCTTCGGGAGCGGAAGCATCCACGTCGCCGTGTCCACGAGTGGCGAAGTCGAGTGGCGCGGAGAGCCCCTCTTCCTTGATGGCAGGAGCGGCTTCGTTGACATCGAGTATCGGGAGGTGAGGCTTGCTCCTGGCGCGACCGTCCGTGCGACGGTTGCTGCCCACCCTGGAGGTGGAGAGGTCCTCGAGTACGTCGGGACGGATGGGTCGTCGGACCCGATTCCAACGGTCGGCCTCCCTGGTGGACGGCTCGTCCCCTTCGCTGGCGCTCGGTGGCGCAATCTCACGAAGCCCGTCACGCTGCACGGGTTGCTCGTCGAGGTGCGGTCCATGGGGCCGAATCTCCTCTGCACGGAAGTGGAGGTTGAGGCGCGGCTCCGGAAGCTGTTCGAGCCCGGGGACCGCGTCGCGACCCGCGTCATCAAATTCGTCGTTGGGGATTCGCGCCCCAACAGCGTCGAGAGGTGCCAGGACCTGCCATCGCTCAAGTCCTTGCCGGAGTGGGAGGTGTGGAAGGCGGCCGTCCAGGCGTCGGGTTTGGTGGTGGACATCCTCGAGACGCACCAGGACGAATGGTCTGGGAGGTGGACGGTGACGGCACGTCTCAACCACCCGGACGCCGTGAAGGCCCACGCGTGAGCCCACCGCGGCAGCGAACGAAGTGGGGTTCGGTGAAGCGCCGCCTCCCGGTGGGCCTGTCGGAGCGGTCCGACAGCGCCCTCGCGTTTGTCCGGGCGCGGATGCGGGAGCCGAAGCCACACCCTGCACTCGAGGCGATGACGGAGGGGCGCGTCCGAGAGTATGGCGCGTCCGACGCGGGCGCGCTGTGCCTCAGCGTCGAGTTGGTCGCCACCCTCCTCGGGTGGCAGCCGCCGAAGGAGCCAGCCAATGACACCTGACCTCCAACTCCGCCGGGCGGCGCCTGACTGGCACGGGCACCTTCTCGTCCTGGCGTCGTCCACTGCCCCGCCGTCATCCTCGGGGCTCAGCCACAGGGGAGTCAGCTATGAGCCCTGACGGATGGCTCGACCTCGATGGCGACTGGCCGGCGGCAATCGCGTCCGTGTCGCTATACGTCGTGGACGGGCGCCCGACGAAAGCCTGCGTCGAGTACGCGGACGAGGACGGCGTCCCCTACGAGTGGACCAAGCAGCTGGCCGGGCGGCTCGCCGCGCTGGGCGTCCGCATCGAGCAGTGGGAGGACACCACCTGGGAGGGGCGCCCGGGAGACCTGCCCCAGGAGACGGCTCGCCTCATCCCCCTCCGTGAGGAGGACGACACCGGCTCCGCGGGGTAGTGGCGCGGGGGGCATGCTGGCGCAACGCTCGCGCTCATGCTCCTCGCCCACCTCTACCGCTACGCCGAGGCCCGCGGACTACTCGCCGACGCCGCCCACACAACCCGGCGCGTCCACCACGTCGTGCGCCTCTCGCACGACGGGCGCGTCCGTGCGCTCGAGTCGACGGGGCCAGGGGGCGTGGAGCTTTGCGTCCCCCGCCCGCCTCTCCGCTCGGGCGGCCGCTTCGCTGCGGCCTTCTTCGTGGACAACGTCAAGTACGTGCTGGGGCTCGACGAGGGGGCACCGGACAAGGCTGCTTCGCGCGTCGCCGCCTTCTCCGCCCTCGCCCGGGCCGCAGCTGAGGAGACGCGCGCGCCAGAGGCGCTCGCCGTCGTCCGCTTCCTGGACTCTCCGGCCCGGGAGCAGTTGCTCGTGGAGGCGACGTGGACGGGCCAGGAGGTGCTCGCTTTCGCGCTGGGCGACGGGCCTCTCGTCCACGAGGTGCCGGCGCTACGTGCATGGTGGGAGCGGCACACCAGCCAGGTCGACGAAGAATGCCCCGTCGGCAGGTGCTGCGTGACGGGAGAGGTCGGCCCGCTGGCGCGGGTGCACGAGCCGGTCAAGGGACTCCCCGGCACGAGCGGCATGGGTGCGCGCCTCGTCTCGTTCCGCGCGCCGTCCTTCGAGTCCCACGGGCTGGCGCAGGGGGCCAACGCGCCCATCGGGACACGCGCAGCCCTCGGCTACGTGCTCGCGCTCAACCATATGCTGGCGCCGTCGGAGACGCGCCACCACCGCCAGGGCATTCGCCTCGGCTCGGACACGGTGATGGTGCTGTGGACGGACGGGCCCCCCGAGGAGGCCGCGCAGATGCTCTCCCTGGTGGACGCGACGCGGCCTGAGTTGACGCGCCGGGCGCTGTCCTGTCCCCTGGAGCCACCAGCACGGTCGGGTGCGCGCCTCTACGCCGCGACCCTCTCCGGCACCGAGGGCCGCGCCGTCGTCCGGGACGTGCTTGAGGCACCGCTCGGCGACGTCGCCGCCAGCGTCCACCGCTTTCACCGTGAGGTGCGCCTGGGCGGGGCACCTGATTGGCCCGTGCCCGTGTGGGCGCTCCTCCGTGCGCTGGAGGGGCGCGGGGGGAGCGAGCTGCAGCCGGACATGGCCGCGCGCCTTGCCCGGTGCATCCTCACCGGAGCGGCCTTCCCCTTGCAGATTCTCAGTGTTGCGCTCGAGCGGATGGCCGTCGAGCACGCGGTGTCGGACGATGACGCGCTCCAACTGGCGACGCGCGCCGGACTCCTCCGTGCAGGCCTCCTCCGCACTGGAGACGCCGTTCAAGTTGCTCTCGCCGAAACGCCCGGCGGTGAATCTCCAGCACCATTTCGGCTAGGGCGGCTCCTCGCTGTGCTTGAGCAGGTCGACGGCCGGACGGAGTTCCGGGCGCGCAACTTCGCCCGGTGCTCAACCAGCCCAGCGGCTGCTTTTCCCGAGTTGCTCCGGCGCGCACGGGCGAGGAGCGGGCAGGAGCTGGCCGACCTCGTTGCCGACGTACCGTCACCGCTCCCTGCGCGGCTCGACACCCAATCTAAGGCTCTGTTCGCGCTCGGCTACGGGCGGGAGCGCGCTCGACAACATGCCCTCAGCGCTCTCAGCGCGGCTCGACGCCCAGGCGGCCGCGGACAGGAGAGCGTTCGACGACGAGGCTGACCTGGTTGAACGAACCGGGGCCGCGAGGGGTTTTCATTCCGATGGCGTCTTGCTCTTCATGGGATGGCCACGTGGACGTGAACTGGGCGGTAGAAGGGAGAACCCTCGGAATCGCCGGAGTGATGCGCAGCGCCGCTGTGCGCGGCTGTCTCTACTCCTGCAGTGGTATGGCCGGCTCCGGAGGAAGCGCCGAGCATGTCCGCATCAGGAGGGCCGCGACATGACGACCATGTTCGTCCTCACCGCTCCGGTGTATCCCTATGAGACTCTGAGGTACGCGGCGCTCACCACCCCCCGCGAAGCTCTTGCTGCACTCCGCCGCGACGTCGCGGCCGGACGCCTCGACGAAGCTAATGCCGCTCACATCGCCTCAACCCTGCCCCTGCTCGCCCTGGAGGAGTCGGCGCGTCGGACAGGTTACCTACGCCTCCAGGATGCCCTCGTTGCCGACGAGACGTGGGACGCCATATCTGCCACTACGGGGAGAGACCCGGACCGCGTTGCACAGCTTCGGCGGCAGTTCCCCGAGGTCTGGATGCGCAGCGTCTGGCACGGTACTGGGCGTCACGAGCTGGCGGTTACAGCCGGTGCCGCGCCGCGCCTGTGCAACATTGCGCTCCACGGCTACACCACGGACCAGGTACGACTCCCCGTCGGCCACCGGGCAGTCCACATCATCGTGCCGCCCTCGGCGGCTCTGGAGGTACCCGACGGACTTGGGAGGACGTGGCTTGCTGCCCACATCCTCCTTGTCGAAGAGCCAGCTCCGCGGCGACGGTGGCGCCTCTGCGTGGAGGCCGGCGCGTTGACGGATGCCCCTGCCCGCCACGTGATGAGCGTGGACCTCCCCGCGGGAGTGGACCTCGACACCGTGGTTCGAGGGTTCGACGCGACCGTTGTCGCTGGGGCTCGCTGGCGCGCTATCTGGACCTGGACTCTCGCAGCTGTCCTGATGCACACGCCGCCATCCTCCCTACGCTGAAGGGCACACCATGGAAATCCTCAACTGGCCTGGTCCCCCTGTGGCAGCGCGCGGGTATTGGAAGCGAGGAAGCGTCGACGAAGCCGTGGCCAGCATGCGCCAGGACTTCGCCGCCGGGCGCCTTTCAGCCCCTCTCTACGACCTCGCTTTTGGCTCGCTCCCCTTCCTGGCATTCGAAGATGCGTTCGGCCCATTGGAGACGCCCCGCCTCAACGATGCGCTGACCAACCCGCGATTTATCGCGACTCTCGACAGGGTGGCCGCAGGCACCGAGGCGCGACTCAGGTACAAGGTCCACGCCCAGGAGCTGTGGTTTCGGCTCTCGTACGAGCGCGCCGGTCGGCACGACTACGAGGTGGCTCCCGGCCTCGCCCAGCGCCTTCGGCACACGGAACTGCGCGGCCTCACCACCGACGACCTGCACTTGCCGCACCTGTGCTTGCTGCTTCGGGTTCCCCTGGAGGCTGAGCTGACGCTGCCCGATGGCGACGGCTCGTTGCTGCCTGTGACCGGGATGCTGCTCGCGGAAGAACCTGAGCCTGCGCGATGCTGGCGCATCTGCGTCGAGGCGCGCCGACCCGACGGCATTCGGACGCTCAACCTGTTCTCCGTCGGGCTTGCCGAGGGACGAACTCTGGAGGAAGCCCTCTCCGAGCACACTGCTAAGACGGGTGAAAGCACACGTGGTGAATGGCGTTCCCTCTGGGACTGGGCGATGAACGTCGTCCTCTACTCGACCAACGATGGCTTGCGCGAGGAGGTGTGGGGCAATCGGGAAGCACGGCAACTCCGCGACCGCTTGGAGAAGCTGCCCAAGGGAGAGAAGCGGGACAAGCTTCGGGGGAAGCTGCGCGAGATGGATCCTCAGCGGCGAGTCATCCTCGGCCGCAGCGTCCCGCTACTCGACACGCCTGGTGCTCCCACGAGCACGGCCGCCCCCCTCCTCGTCCGCGTGCGAGTGTCTGGTCATTGGCGGCGCCAACCTCACGGTCCCGGGCGCGGCGAGCGGAAGAAAATCTGGGTGCAGCCCTACTGGCGCGGTCCGGACGATGGGACAGCGCCAGGGATGTCAACGCACCACGTTCGATAGGAACACGCTCACGGTGTTCCACCAGCGGACCAGCCTCGTGGGCTGGACTCCAGTGGGAGACGCTCTGAGGAACAGGTGCTGCTAATGTCGGCACATGTCTCGTGACGTGGAAGAGGCTCTGCGCCTTCGTATCGCAGCAGTGCCGGCGGACGAGGAGGCGAATACAGCCTTGGTGGTCCACCTAATTGCCTCCAGCCGCTATCGAGCTGCCGACGCCGAGTGGAGAGCGGCTCTCGCCCGGATTCGTCGAGCACGCGCTCTCGGGCACCACGACGCGGCGATGTGCTTGGCAGTAGCTGAGGCATGGCTTGCACGAAGCGAAGTGGCACGGGCCCGCAGCGTCTTCTCTGAGCTGCCGCCGCCTGATGGAACGAGCGAACTGGGCCACGCGGCACGGATGTTCGCTCATCGGCTCGGCGACGCTGAAGAGGCGATGCTGCTCGGGGAGTCCGTCTATCCGCAGGCAGTGCCACTCGCCCAGCGCTGGGTCGCTCCACGCCTACTCCCTCCCACGAACCTCAAGGGCTTTGGGCTCCGCGAGTGGTTTCCCGGACGTGTCGTGGAGCGCACCAACGCAGGAGTCCTGCTTGTCGTGGCGACTCCTGCAACGACCCCCTCCGCCCGGATGGTCGTTGAGAAGGAGGTGACGCTGGGGGAGTGGCGGCTCGCTGCAGGCTGCGCCCCCTCCCCCGCCGACACCTACCTTGAGGTCGGGACCTATGAGGACGACGCGCTGTGTATATTAGTTGACCTGAAGCACCCAGGCTCGCCTTGAGGTGCGGAGCGAAGGACAGCCCAACGGCATCGTCTGCGCCGCCGCCGTTCTGGAGGGTGATCCGCGCCCGCACACAAGGTTGACCCGACCCGTGATCTCCGGCATCGTCCGCCGCCATTTTCGTCTGAGGTGGATTATGGGTGTTCCCAAGAAGCGTACTTCCAAGATGCGTCGTGACCGTCGGCGCGCGGCGAACAACAACCTGCGCTCTGCGGTGCAGGTGACCAAGTGCTCCAACTGCAAGGAGCCGGTGATGCCCCACCGCGCGTGCGCGTCCTGCAACAACTACAAGGGTCGCGAAGTCGGCGCATAGACCGACGAGTTGCTCCTCATGACGTACGCGGGGCTACACCTCCTTCGCTGGAGGTTGTAGCCCCTTCGTTTTTCTTGCGCTGGTCGCTCGAAGTGGAGAGCCCCCTCCCGTCCATCTGACGGACGCGTCGTCTACGGGCGAGACGGCAGCCGAGGGCCATCCCCTCCACCTGGTGCGGCACGGCCCATGCTCAAGCGCTGAGCATGACTCTCCACGTGTTGCGTTCTCTCGTCCCCGTCATGTTCGTCCTTTCGCTCGTCGTCTCGGCCTGTGGTGTCGAGGACGACCATGAGGGAAACGAACCTGGTGTTACGTCGCCCGACGCCGGCCAGGGGCCGCCAACGTGCACCCCCCGCTGCTCGGGTCGAACCTGCGGTCCGGACAGGTGCGGCGGCAGCTGCGGGACGTGCCCTGGTGGGAGCACGTGCTCGAGCTCAGGCACCTGCAGCGCGCCCACCTGTACGCCGAGCTGCTCGGGCAAGAGCTGCGGCCCGGATGGATGCGGCGGCACCTGTGGGACGTGCCCTGGCGGCAGCACGTGCTCGACCTCAGGTACCTGCACCACGCCCACCTGCACGTTGAGCTGCTCGGGCAAGAGCTGCGGCCCGGATGGATGCGGCGGCAGCTGCGGGACGTGCCCCGGTGGGAGCACGTGCTCGAGCTCAGGCACCTGCAGCGCGCCCACCTGCACGTTGAGCTGCTCGGGCAGAAGCTGCGGCCCGGATGGATGCGGCGGCAGCTGCGGGACGTGCCCCGGTGGGAGCACGTGCTCGAGCTCAGGCACCTGCAGCGCGCCCACCTGCACGCCGAGCTGCTCGGGCAGAAGCTGCGGCCCGGATGGATGCGGCGGCAACTGCGGGACGTGCCCCGGTGGGAGCACGTGCTCGAGCTCAGGCACCTGCAGCGCGCCCACCTGTACGCCGAGCTGCTCGGGCAAGAGCTGCGGCCCGGATGGATGCGGCGGCAGCTGCGGGACGTGTCCTGCGAACTCCACCTGCAGCACATCCGGCAGCGCGTGTGAGTGCAATCCGGGCACGGTGCCAAACCAGGCGCGGACTGCCTGCGTCGCCATCGGTGGAGCATGTGCTGGCGTCTCGAAGTTCGGCCACTGCGCGGGCGACACGTGGGTTCGTTGTGATGCTGGGCGTGTTGCCACTGTCCCCTGCGGAAGCGGCCAATGCCGGACGGTCGACGCTCAGGGGACTGGTGCCTGTTCCTGTGGCTCCATTGACGAGAACGGAGTCTGCGCCGCACCCAACGGCACGAGCACGACCATGCCGCGCACCCACTTCTTCTGCGCCCCCTCACTCGGAATCCTCGTGGCGAACAACTGCGCGGAGGCGACGGGCAGCGCCGCGGGCTTCTGCTCAACCCTCGTCACGGCGTTCGGCCATCAGACGACCTGCTTCTGTTCCCAGTGCAGCTTCCCCTGGCAAACCGGAACGTGCAGCTCGCTCTGCTCTCGCCCCTCGGACTGTCGGTACAGCAGCGCCGGGAACTACCACACGTGCGGTTTCTAGCCGCTGCAGGAGGTTGAGCGTCATGACGCTCGAGGAGCGAATTGCCCTTGCAACGCGCCTTGCGCAAGTGGAGGTCGAGCTCTGCGAAGCTCAGCGCGTCTCTGACGGCAGTGAGAAGGCTCGCCGCCGCATCTGTGCGGCGCGAGCTGAGTACGCCGCAACCGAGGAGCTCGTGCTGCGGGTGCTGCAGCACCTGACGGATGGGGCTGTAGGGTGAGGTGACAGGGGGCTGTTCCGGGCTGGCGGCAGGTCCACAGAGACTCACAACAGGCTCGTGGGCCTTCGGTCGCCCGTCCGGTTCAGGAACGGGGATTTGTCCTATCCGAAGTTGACATGGAGTGGAATGGCCTCTATGTTTTCCTGGCTTCCGCGCGTTCCGTCGCGGAGGTCCCGCTGGGGCGACTCCCAGGGGTTCTGCTGGGGCGACTCCCAGTACGAGGTGCAAGATGCAGTTGCGCTTGGAGGCGTCTGCCTCCTCATTCCACGACTATTCGGTTGAGGGTGTGATGGCGGAGAAGAAGAGTCACCCTATCCCCAAGCCTCCGGCGTGGTTCAAGCCGGAGGAGGGCTGCTATGCACCGGGCCTCCAGACGCCGCGCTGCGGGAATTTGAACCTGGTGGCGAAAGGGCTCTGCCCGACCCACTACAGCCAGGCTCGGTGGCAGGGAGACCTCACCGCGCCTCGGCCGCGGGCAGAGATGCCGGCGAACAGCTTCCGGGCCCATGGGCTGGTGTGGACCTCGAAGAAGGCCGCCATGGCGGTTACGGCCATCGCCAAGGAGAGGGGCATCTCCGAGAGTGAACTCATCGCCTCCACTGTAGAGGAGGCATTCGGCCTCGGGCCGAAGTCGAAGCGAAAGGCGGCCGCCAATGAGGGGTGACCGCCACGTCGAGGTCGATTGGAAGCAGCTTGTCGCAGGGGTCATCACCGAGTACCAGAGGCACGAGGCAGTGCGAGCCGAGGAAGTAGCGGCCAAGCGACGAGTCCTCGAGCAGGTGGTCGAGATAGCGAAACCGGCCCTCCCTGCACTCGTAATGGACCTCAAGGTCGGACTGACTCGGCGCCGTGCTGCTGATGCGCTCGACGGCACCGATGAGCGATGGGATGTCCCAACCCACCAAGGTGCTCCTGTCCGAGGGGTGCTGCTCGCAGGGGATTCCACCCCACGTCAGCTGCTGCCAGGTGCTCCCGACGGTGAGTACGTGGGCCGAGGAGCGTATCTCCTCGAGGACGGGAGGTACTGCATCCTCCAGTACCGGGGGACCTGGTCCAAGGCTGGGGAGGTGGCCGCGGAATGGCACGCGGACATGCGGGTCGTGGCTGTCGACGAGGTGGTGCGGCAGTGGAAGGTCGAGGATGTGCTCCAGGGCCTGCAGAAAGCCCTGGTAGGCCACCGCCGCGGCAGGGGGATTGAGGCGGCGCAGGAGCGCACACGGAGGCTTCAGGCTGTCCTCCAGGTGCTCGAAGGGATGACAACGCTGCTGCAGGAGGGTTCGCGATGAAGAGTGCTTTTGAAGGGGCCTACGCGACGATTCAGGTGAGTGGGCACCGTGCAGAGCTGATTGTGGCGCGCGACGAGCTGCGGCGCGCGGAGCATGCTGTCCACCTGGCGCCTTCCAGCCAGAGCGCCCGCCACCGGTTGCAGCTGGCGCGCGCGGAGGTTGAGCGCCTTGCAGCAACTACGGTGCAGCCAACCCCCGCAGCCCGTTGCTAGTTGCCGGGTGTCTGTGTGGAAGGGTGTGTTCTGGAGCTGTGATGGTATCGCGTTACAATTCGTGGTAGGCGGTTTTGCCTAATTCCCCTCCCCTCCCCGAGAGGCATCTCGTGAGATTCGTGCTGTTTGTCGTCGCGTGTTTGGTGGGCGCCTCCGTGGAGGCTGCGCAGCGACCGTTGAGTGCTGGTGTCAGGTGGTACACCTACGCCCAATCGTCCGGGGACATCTACAGGGTGCATGTGGCTCCTGGCAGCGCCGTACACCTGCTGTTCCCTGGCTCAGGAGGACTCGCCGGCGAGCCTCTTTGCACGGACACCTGCACTGAGGAGTCGAAGTCCACGTCGACGAAGGGAGGCCGCTTCCGCTTCCGGAGCGTGGTCACCCCTGGCGTGGCGACGGTGGTGGTGGGATGGAGCGGGCCCACCGTCGAGCGCGCTACCGCCCTGTTGTCCGTTCCCGTTGCTGGGCGACAGCCACTGTCCATCGAGCTGCGCCTCGTTCGCCCCGAGGACGCGGACACCCAGGTGTCATTCAGCTCCGCGGATGCTGTCCCGGCTGAAGTCCAAATCGAAAAGCGCGTGGCCGAGCTCAGGGGCGCTGATGCCAATGAGTTCGAGAAGCGGCTCAAGGCCGCTTCCGAGCGTGCCCTGCATGAGCAGGTACTCCAGCCCCACCAGTGCAGCCGGGTGGGAGCCCGCAAGCGCGAGGCCGACGCCATCTTCGAAGTGGAGGAAATCTGCCACTTCGGACGGAAGCACTTCCTGACGTTCTCGCTCACGAACCGCGGCAGCTCCACGTTGTTTCCTGGCACCGTCCTCGTGACCCTCGGCACTGGGCGCAGCGCCATGCCCGTCGACTACCTCAGCCTTCCCTTCTTCGCGAAGGAGGGCGCGGAAGAGTCGGGCCTCCTCCACAAGGAGAGCGTCCGCGGCGTGGTCTCTTTCGAGGTCGACGACGAAGAGAAGTCGCGTCACTTCGAAGTGAGATGGAACGAAATCCGCGGTGCGAACCGCGCACTCGTTGTTCCTGACGTGAGCTTCTGATGAGCAAAGCGGGCGCCGATGAAGTTGCCGCCGAGGATGTTGACTCGGATGTCGTGGACCTCGACCTCCATGGCGACGAGGACCTCGTGTCGGATGAGGAGATTATGGCCGCCGGGCCACCGCCCCCCATCCCCTCGATTGGCCCCGCTGTCGTCTCTCCGCCCCTCACCACGTTGGCCGCGGGAGCGGCGCGGTACAACATCATCTGCCGCCTCGGACAGGGTGGCATGGCCGAGGTCTACAAGGCGGAGCTTGAGGGGGCATTGGGCGTCAAGCGCCTGGTCGCCATCAAGCGCATCCTTCCGAAGGGCGCTGAGGACGCTGAGTGGCGGAAGATGTTCTTGGAGGAGGCTCGGGTGTCCACCCTCCTCCGGCACCGGAACATCGTCAGCGCGTTCCAGCTCCACCAGGGCGACGACGAGTCCCTCACGTTGGTGATGGACTACGTCGACGGAGTCGAGCTGCGGAGTCTCGTGCGGCTTGCTGAGCTGAAGGGCACGCGCCTCTCTGTGCCGTTCGCCTGCTACTGCGCGGCCGAGGTGGCGGATGCGCTGCACTACGCTCACCGGCTCAAGGTGGAGAATCGGCTTATTGAGCTCGTTCACCGGGACGTCAGCGCAAGCAACGTGATGATCACCCGAAGCGGTGATGTGAAGCTGCTCGACTTCGGAATTGCGAAGACCAACTTCGATGACCGCGAGAACACTTCCGTGGGCATGGTCAAGGGGAAGCTGGCGTACATCGCGCCCGAGCAGCTGATAGGCGGCGGGAAAAGAGTCGACGGACGAGTCGACCAGTGGGCCCTCGCCGTTGTCCTCGCGGAGATGCTGACGGGAAGTCGCATCTTCGAAGGCTCCAACGACTACGAGACCATCCAGAACGTCACGCGGGCGACCCCTCCCTTCCTGCGGACCCGGTTGGCGAGCGTCCATCCCACGCTCGTCGAAATCCTCCTGAAGGCGCTCTCACACGAAGTCGACGGACGATTCGCGTCGTGTGCCGAGTTCGGTAACGCTCTCCGGCGCTTCGTCGCGGCGACAGGAACTGTCTTCGGGGCGAATGAAGCTGCCGCCGAGCTCGAGGCGGTTGAGTCCGAGACTCCTCCCCCGAGCACGGAGGGCACGAGCAAGGCGCGAGAGGCGACGAAGGTCGGGCGTGCCTCGAAGTCGGCCCCCTCCTTCTCCCTACCGCCACTGGAGCTCCCCCCCACGAGTGAGGGTCTCGCAATCGAGCCAGCAGCCGCGCCTCAAGCAGAGGCCCCGCCGCGGCGTCGGCCGCTCGTGCTCGTGGCCGCAGCTGTGCTCGCGGTAGCCGTGATGGGGCTGGCGGGACTCTTCCTGTCGAGCAAGTCGGCGGGTGGAGGACAAGCCCCGGTCGCAGCGCTGCCGAGTGGTGACGCAGTTGGGAGGCTAGAGGAGTCCGCGCCCGTGGTGCCAGCACCCGTGGCCGTGAAGGCTGCAGACCCTGCGGCCGGCGTCCCTGTACGTGACACCCAACCTTCGGCCGTTCCAACTCTGCCTGAGGGGAGCGCCGCGGTGGTAAGCACCGTTGGAGATGAGGTCGTGGCTCCGGTGAAGGAGACAACGCCCCAAAGTGCACCTGAACGACGAGATGCTGTTGCCGCTGGGGACCGGCCGGCGGTGGCTCCGAAGTCGACAACGAGGTCCCAGCCGGCGGACGGGAAGTCTCGGCCGGCGGAGAAACCAGCAGTCCAAGTTGCGGAAGGTGCTGCACCACCGGCAGCAGAGCCGCCTCCTCCGTCGAAGGTTGTTGAGCCTCCTCAGCCGGTGCCGAGTGGCATGGGCGTGGCGAGTGGGACGCTCATCCCTGCCTGCACTACGAGCCATGCGGACCCGAACGCACCGGGTGACTTCACAGCTGAAGTGTCCGAGCCCGTCGCAGTCGCTGGTGCCGTGGTGATTCCGCGGGGGACTGAGTTGACGTGTTCCGTCACGGGGGGGGAGGCGATGCGCGTCGTGGCCAAGTGCGGAACGCTCGCCCTGGCTGCGGGGCCGAAGAGCTTTGATGGATTCGCCGTCGACCGGAAGGACCGTCGGCCCGGTATCAAGGGCCCCTTGCCCGACGCGCTTGTGCGGATCCCTAAGGGAAGCTGCTTTCTTGCGCATGTCCGCGTGGCGTTCTGAGGGTGATTCGCGCTATCTCACGCCCGGAGCGTCCATGACCGGAGACGGAGACGTCGCTTGAGCGAGACTAAGGACAGCAAGCAGCCGCCGCGCAACTACAAGGGCTTGTCCATGCGGATTCGCAAGGTCGAGCTCGACGTAATGAAGGCTGCGGCGGCGGCCCTCGGGCATGAGGTGGCTGGCTCACCTGACGACAAGATGCTGAAGGTCGACGTGAGCCAGCTGGTGTACGTGGCGGCAATGGAACAGGCGATGGAACTGGGGTTCTCGCCCTCAACCTTCAAGGCGGACCAGACCATTCGCGCGACCAAGGTGTGGCCCTACGTCCCTGAGCGCTCGAGGGACAGTGGAAGCCTTCACGGAACCACCACGGTTTCGATTCACCCGCTGTACCTCCGCACCATTCAGCAGGCCGCGAAGTCCGTGAAGATGGCGGACGGGACTCCAGTGCCACTCGTGCTGTTCCTCGTCGGCAGCACCATGCGGTTCATCGCGAGGCGACAGCAAATCGATAAGAAGAACCGGGAGCTCCAAGCGATCAAGCTCCCGAGTGATTTCTACTACGACTGAAAGTTGTAGTCGCTGTGGCACCTTGATTGCTCAAGACGTCAGGAGCGGGTGCCCAGCCTCATCTTCGCACTTCACTGTTGAGGCCCCTGGTTGTCATGCTATGACATCACAGGTCTTGGCCCCCGGGGGTGTTCGCGATGAGTCTGCTGCAGCGGGTTTCACTTCTTCTCCTGGGCGCGGCGCTGGCCGCCGCATGCACGGGCACTGAACTCCCTTCCGGTTCCGGCGGAACGCTCTCCGGCGTCGTCGTCAAAGGCCCCGTGGCGAATGCCAGCGTGAGGGTCTTCCGCCTCCGCGGCACGGAGCGCGGGACAGTGGTGGGCAGTGGCTCGACTGATGAGCGCGGGGCCTATCTCGTGGACGTCGGCATCGAGGAGGGGCCATTCCTCGTGGTGGTCGCCGGTGGCACGTTCGTCGATGAGGCTTCGGGCACCCCGGTGTCGCTCGGGGCCAGCGAACTCACAGCGCTGGTGCCGTCGTTCACCGCGGGGACGCAGCTCACCGACGTCTCCGTGAACATCGTCACCCACCTCACGGCAGGCTTGGCGCTCTACTACGCGCGCGTCGAGCAGCAAGACCTGGTGCAGGCCCACCGCGAAGCGGCAGGTCACCTCAACAACCACTTCGGCGCGCTCGACTGGTCACGTGTCGTTCCGACCGACCTCACCAGCACGCCTGTCCCGGTGCTCGATGATGCAGCGAAGGCCGGCCTCATGACGTCGGCTCTCTCCCTTCAGGCCCGGGGAATCTCGGACGCTGCCGGGCTGACTCCTGCGGCTCGGGTGCAGTCGCTCACCCTTCTCTCCGCTCTCTACGATGACCTGTCGTACGACGGCTATTTCGACGGGGACGAGGCACATCCCCTCGTGCTCCCGCTGGGAATGGAGATTCGCTCTGCAGGGACGACGGCAACCCGGTTGGACAGCAGCATCCCGCGCGTCCGCCTTGCACGAGCGATTGAGGAGTGGCTGACCTCTGACCGCAACACCGCCACCTTCGCCCCCGCCGATGCTCGCCAGCTGCAGGACGACCTGTCGCGCGGGAGCAACCCTCGAATCTTCCGGACGCCGGGCCAGTCGGGTTTCGACAACACTCCCCCCAACGTGACCTGGAGTGTCGGCTACACCCTCCAGGGACGTGAAGGCCCCGTCCCTGCAGTGGCAGTAGGGGAAAAGACCTTCGTCGGCGGCGTGCTGCAGATTCAGGCCCTGGCGAACGACTCCTCTGGAATGAAGTCGCTCGAGGTCACGATTGCAAACGCCCCACTCCCTCCTGTTGCGCAAGGCAACTCGGCGTACCGCTACGAGGGCACGTGGAAGTCCGAGGAGGATGGCCCCTTGGTGTTCGTCGCGAAGGCAACGGACTTCTCGGGCAACACGGCCGAGTACGAGTACACCGTGATGGTGGACAACACTGCCCCGTCCATCGTCGTGGACGCGCCTGTTGAGAGCGCCTGCTACAGCGCCGCCCTTCCGCTGGCCTCGTACGCCGCGGATGAAGGCTCGGGCGTTGGCCTGCACGTGGTGGAGGGGCTCGACGGAGCGACCTACTCAGGACTGAGCGAGCTCATGGGCTCGTGGTCCCCTCCCGCCGCGCGGGGCGATGGGGCTGTCGAGGCCGTCTTCCGCGCCTGTGACCTGGTGGGCCACTGCGTGACTCAGGAGGTCAGCGTCAACGTCGACCGCACGCCCCCGGTGCTCAGCTTCCCCAACGGCTCGCCCGGGGCGACGAACGCCAACACCGTCTCATTCCTCGTGACGGCCGTGGATGTTGCCGCGGGTGTTGACGGTGTCTATGGCCGCCTGGCCACGAAGCCGTCAGAGCGTGTTCCCGCGTACTGGGACGGGGCCGCAGGCGCCTTCCGCGTCACCCTTCCTGCCGAGGGCGAGGGCAAGGTGAGCTACGTCTTGTGGGGCGAGGACATGGCGTTCCCGCGGAACTCTGGTGCAACGCGGGGCGTGAACCCCTACGTCCTCACGCCGACGGTTGTGCGGGACACGAAGCCTCCTGTCGTGCAGCTCCTCACTGGTGCCGAGGGAGGCCGGTACAGCTCGGAGCAGAACATCGCTCATGCCGAGTCCTCCGTGGGTACGCCCGTCATGCCAGTGCAGTACACGGGCATCAGCAGCGGTGTGGACGCGATTGGCAGCGGGAGCGTCCTCTACAAGTCGGTGACCCGACTCTCGCCCGGACCACTCACGGCGGCCAGTCTGGAAGCGCGCGTAGGCAACACTCCCTGGCTTGGATTCTCGGTGCTGGAAACCGCAACGGAGGCGGCCATCACCTCCGTGACCTACTTCATCACCTGCACGGGCTGCGGGGCGCCCTCGACGAGCTCAGGTGCCGTCCTGCCTTGGAAGACTCGTGCGTCCCAGGGTGACCGCACGTACGCGCTTCCCATCACCACGGACACTGTGCCGGGGCTTCGCAATGCAGTGACGTCCCCCGTCACGTTGAACGTTCAGGTGACCGCGCGTGATGCAGCCGGCAATGTCGGGAGCGCCCTGCCCGTGAGCCTCACGCTCCACCTGGTGACGCCAACCGTCTCGGTTGTCGAGCAGACGGCTTACCCCTCAGCTCGCGACTTGAAGAGTCCCTACGGGTATCGGGTGTCGGGGCACTTCCCGTACGCGGACTTGTGGGCTCCTGAGACGCTTGCGTTCGAGGGAACGAACGTGATGCGCATCGCTCGGTTCCACGTGCGAAACCCGTACGAGGTGCCGATGGTGGTCAACATCACGCAGACGCAGCCGGGCGACTGGAAGGTCATCGAGACGTGGGCGACGGAATCGCGGCCAGACTCCTCCGGTACGCGCACCTACGATGGGTTCAACTTTGCGGGGACTTACGATTGGGACCTCTCGGGGAGCTACCATCTCTGCGCCGCGACTGGTGGTGGTGCTCGGCCGCGCTACCCGTGCTCGGCCCAGGAGGGGCAGCCGGACGACTTTCCAATCCATCCTCTGGGTTCCACGGCGCAGTGGACCTGTGTTGCCAACGTCCCTGTAAACGCCTCGATTGTCGGCCACTACGGCCACTGGGACAGCGTCGGCTATAGCTCACCCCTGCCCTTGGGCGGAGAGTACGAATCCTCTCGCGCTCCGACTGGGTACACGTTGAGCGGCAGGACTGCGTGGCGTGTACCTGCTGCCGTTGGGACAACCCCCGGCGAGATTGTTCTCTACGTCGTCGTCCCGCGTGGCCGCTCAGCGCCGCTTCCGACGCTCACGGCCGTCGGGGACCACTACGAGTACGTCTACGGGATTGGCTACACCACGAAGAAGACGAGCACCTGCCGCTACGACGGTGTGACCCAGTACATGGCCACCCATGACCGGACGCTCATCGTTCGCAAGCTCATCGGCTCGCAGCTGGATGTTGCGCTGCCGTTCTTCGTCAATGCCGTTGCCACGCATGCAGCTGGTGGCGGCTCGTTTCCGGCTGTAGGCGCCCCTCGGGTTGTCTCGACGGGCGTCATCACGAAGGTTGTCGACCTCTCGGCTAACTGAAGAGCCGAGTCATACGAAAGGTGATTTCAATGAGCATCCGTCAGGCCCTCCTCGTCACTGCATCAATTTCCTCGCTCCTGGCATGCTCAGGCGACAGAGGCTCGCCCGGGATGACTGGGCCCCAAGGTCCCCAGGGGCTGAAGGGCCCGCAGGGACCTGCAGGAGCACCGGGGGCCGCAGGCCCCCAAGGGCCGGCTGGCGGTCCGCTCGTCACCGTCACAGGGCCCGGCGAGAACGCTCTAGGGCCGTCCTACGGACTCACTGCAGGAAACGTCACCCTGTTGGAGACGTACCCTGTCAGCGAGGATGGAACGCGGTCCGAGGCGCTCTGGGTGACGCGGAACCTTCGCTCGGGACGAGTCGTTCCCCTCGTCGAGGTTTTCTTCGACTCAACGCCGCCCTGCACGGGCAGGGGCTCGTACATTCGCGAGGGGGAGTTCACCGACGGATGGCTCGTCGCGGGTGGCGACACTGCCTATCGCGTTGGGGGTGAGCACGTAGACGGGTTCCTGCCGGCCGCAGTCCTTCGGACGACGGGCGAATGCGAGCCCTATACGGGCACGGAACCCTTCCGCGTCACGCGCGTGGCCCAGAACTACATCCACGCTGAGCCGACGGGGTCCACGCCGAAGCTCTACCCGCTGGCAATCCCCGCCCCCCTAATCCTCACCCCTTCCTTGCCGTAGATCCTCACCTGGAGATGTTCCGATGCGCCTTCCCCGTTCCTTCCTACTGCTGATGGCCCTGGCCCCAGCTACGAGCAGCGCTGACAGCCGCGAGCTCTACCTGCTCATCAGTGGGGGGCCAGGCCTCATGCGGCTCGAGGACCCGCTGGAGGGCGAATCCTCGGCATCGAAAATCGGAGGAGGCGTCAGCCTCACGGCCTACTACGGCCTCACCGACGAGCTCCACCTCGGGGCCTCCTTCGGCATCCTGGGCGCGAGCAACGTGACGTACGGGGACACGCGGGTGACGCTCCCCAGCGGAAGTCGCCCCCTGGGCGACCTCGAGCAGGACCTGCTCGGCCTGTCCTTCGCCCTGGTGGCGCACTACCGCTACGACACGGGCGCCGCGTGGGCTCCGTTCGCCCAGCTCGAGCTGGGAGGACAGTACCGCCGCCACCAGCACCTACTGCACAGGGTCGCCAACACGACACTGGGCGCCGCGTTTCCGGACGTCTCCGAGGTGAGCCCGGCTGCCGGACTGCAACTCGGGCTCGAGTACCGGTTCCGAAACTGGTGGACGACCTCTGTGGGGGTGGGAATCACCACCAACCCTGCGGATCTAGGCCAGGTGGAGTTCCGCCTGCCTCTCTCCGTCGGGATCATCTTCGGCTAATCCGACAAGGGGGTGCTGATGGGACTTCCGATCACCCCTGCTGTGGATCAACACTCCAAACCTCTCGAATGAGGCAGGCCATGTAGCTCGAACTGGATCAGCAGAAAGAGGAAGGGCTGCCAGCGCGCCAACGCTGACAGCCCTCGAACCTAAGAAGCCCCTCTATCGGTTTCGCGCCGGGGGGCCTCGCCATCCTTGTCGTAGCCGCCGTTTGAACCCGGCCGCTACTGGTGCGCCCAACAACCTGGACGACCGACGCTGAAGCTAGCGTGGTTGGCCCGGGTTGTCGAGTTGCGCGCTCATGCCGCATGCACACTCGCCAACCACCTGATTTTCCAACGTCTTCTGACCAACGTCGCGCTTCCTTCCCTGCCGTCTCCGCCGGTCGAGGTGGGGCGACGCACGGTGGGATGCGCAGCATCGGTGACCTGGCGCGCCAGCTCGACCTGGACCTGGTCGGCCTGCGGCGCCGCGGGGAGGTCAGAGAGGGCGAACTCTCATCGCAGGACACGGGCGTGTCCGTGGCCAAGCGGTACGCGAGGTTGCTCGAGCTCGGCGGGGACGCCTCCACGGCGACGTGGACAGCGGACGACAGCGCGCGGGCCAAGGCGGACGCCGAGGCTGCCCGAAGGGCAAGGGCACGGGCTCACGCTGAACAGGGAGGACTGACGGGACTCCGTCCCGAGGAACTCTGTAGCCCCTCCAGCTACGTCGTCGAGGCGGACTTCGCGAAGGTCCTTTCCCGGCTGAACGGCCTGGCGGAGCGCCACGTGGCCGAGCTGGACCAATGGGAGGCAGCTGAGGGGGTGACCCCGACTCTTGGCGCGCTGCTGGCCCTCCTGCGGCCTTTTCACGGGCTCCCTGCGACTCGGCGCTACGCCGTGGGTGATCGCAGAGCGCAGTGCGGGGTGGGCGTGCAAACGCCCCTGCGCTTCAAGGCGGCGGCCATCGGCCGCGACAAGTCCACCATCTGTGACGCGCTCGCGCTTGGCGACAAGCTGGGGCTCCTCCGCCACCACGCGCCACTCCGCCGGGTCGCAGACGTCACCGCCAACAGGCCTGCAGACCAACGCTGCTCGTCCGTCGTCACGCGGGACGGCATTGAGCGGGTCCGGGTCAACACGCACGGCGTCACGTACCTCACCCCAGCTGGTGCGGCCTGGCTCGATGGCCGCGGCATCACCTGGGACGACCTGGGACGCCGGAAGGCACGCCTCAGGGGGACACGAGCCCGGGTGCTGACCGGCATCCTCGGCGAGGTGTTCGACCTGACGAAGAAGGTCTGCCGGAACACCGCCAAGCGGCTCATTCCAAGCCACCCGACACCAGATGAGGAACCTCATCCCCAAAGGACGTTTTCTTTTGTAGTTGCGGGAGCTGTGGATAACCCACGGGCGAACAGCCCAGTGGAGCGGCCTCCGGCCGCAGCCTCCACTTCAGGCAGCACCAAACCCTCGGCAGCACCGAAAGTCCAATTCAGCACCGCCCTTCCCACGAGAGGCACCACCCCTCCCCCTCCACTCGGCGATACGAAACGCAGCACCACGCAGCACGCAGGGCTATCCGGGAAGGGCGCCTTTTCGCCACCCCCTGCCAAGACACCACCCACCCCGGTGTCAACACGTCCCCCTACCGCCCTGGAGAAAGAAGTTGAGCGGTGCTGGAAACGGCACGCCATTCTCGAGGGAGGCAAGCCCCGCCGCTTCTTCGCCCCGAACAGTCTCGGGGACTTCGTGGAAGTCATCCTTCCAGGACGAGTGGAGAAGTGGAGCCCGGCTCTTGTGGCGTCCGAGGCGTACTTGAACGAGTGGAAGGTGGCTCGCCCCGAGCTCCGGAGGGAGATCGAAGCCAACTTCGAACTCTTCATCGGTCCTCGAGTCCGCAGCCTTTACGCGGCGTGGGAGGCGGCCCGGCCTCCGGGCGAAGTCGCGCCCTGCCCGAAGGAGGGCTGTAGCTGCATGGGTCGAAGCGGCATTCCTCGGACCAAGGGCGAAGCCCTTGCTGTTTTCGGGCCGAAGTTGGCGGAGGCGGCGCGTCGGAGGAAGGGGCAGTAGGAAAAAAGTTCCGAAATTTCTTGACTCAGTCCGCCTGTTCTCCTTGTCGTTTTCTGTCTGCGATGCTATGGAATTGCAGACAGGAGGCCCGAATGCTGACGGCCGAGATTTCACGCACAGTGGAGGGAGGGCTCTACCGAGTCCTCGATGATGGGGAAGTGCTCGAGGAAGGTGAGCTTTCCGCCGGCGCCGACTGGACCTCCGAAGGTCCACTCCTGGTGTATCTGCTACGGCACCGCTGGCGCGACCTGAAGCCTGAGGCTTGCTTCGTGATGGGCCGGTCGCTGTCCTCGGCCCTCTGAGAACGAGCCGGCCTCGAGCGGTTGTAGGTCTCTGGCTGTCATGCTATAGCGGCACAACTGGCGCCCCACTTGAATGTCTCAAGGCGGACGTGTGTCCAGTGTTGTGGTTCTATAGAATGACAGCCATGAATTCGAAGCATCTTCTGTTCGCCGTCGCGCTGGCGGCTGGTTTGCTCCTTCCGTCCGTCGCATTCGCTGCCTCAGCAGGCATGCCGTGGGAGGGGCCCCTCGAGCAGGTGTCACGGTCCCTCACGGGCCCCGTCGCGAAGGTCGCCGGACTGATAATCATCGCCTTCTTCGGAATCTCGATGGCGATGTCCGAAGGCGGCAGCTGGATGAAGCGAGCGGCGCAGATCGGCTTTGGCTTGTCGATTGCGTTCACTGGGGCCTCGTGGGGCCTCCCGTTGCTCGGCTACTCGGGCGGGGCCTTGGTGTGAGCTCGGCAGAGAGCGATGGGCGAGCGCCCATCCACCAGTCCCTGCTCCTGCCGCGGACTCTCGCTGGGCTTCCGGAGAACTTCGCGAAGGCTCTGTGGGTGTTGACGGCGGCCTTTGTCTTGGGTGCTCGGGTCTGGTGGATGCTGATTCTCAGCACCCTCCTGCATGCGGGATGCGCCTGGCTGGCGAGGCGCGACCCCTACTTCTTCGACGTCGCTCTGCGCGCCCTCCGCGGCCGTCGCCGCCTCGACCCCTGAGACAGTCCATGTTCAATCTGCGCGAGTTTCGTCAGCCGACCGACCGACTTCCGGACATGCTGCCGTGGGCTGCGCTCATCGCGCCCGGCGTCGTGTTGCAGAAGGACGGCTTGCTCCAGAAGACATTCGCTTTCCGTGGGAATGATCTGGAGTCTGCCGGACACCCGGACCGCATCACGGCGGCCGCGCGGGTCAACAACGCGTTGAAGCGTCTCGGCTCCGGCTGGGCCTACCACATCGAGGCCCAGCGTCTGAAGCTCAGCGTCCCGCCGTCCCCGCGGTGGAGCAGCCCTGTCGGCGTGCTCCTCGATTTCGAGCGGCGCGAGACGTACCGGAACTTCGCCCACTTCGATTCCCGGTACTACTTGACGTTCACCTACCAGCTGCCCGCGAGCCACTCCAAGTGGCTGGAGGCTCTCCTCTACGACGACCCTGCCAACGAGGCGGCAACGGGCCTCTCCATCGATGAGGACCTGGCGTTCTTCACCGACACCGTTCGTGAGATTGCTGGGCTTCTGTCGACTGCGGTCGCGCACATTGAGGAGCTCGACGACGCGAAGACCCTGACGTACCTCAAGAGCACCATTTCGATGCATCGGCACCCTGTCGCGGTTCCTGAGACGCCGATGTATCTGGATGCCCTGTTGCCGGACTCCTCGTTCACGAGTGGGGATGTCCCGATGCTCGGTGACCACTGGATTCCAACTGCAACGTTTGTGGGGTTTCCGCTGGAAGGGTTGCCGCTGCTCCTGGAGTCGCTCAATGCAGCCCAGATTGAGTACCGATGGGCCACACGGTTCATCTGCCTCGATAAGGAAGCAGCTGATGCCGAACTCGACAGCTACAAAAAGAGCTGGTTCAAGAAGCGGCAGGGGTTGCGCTCGCTCGCGCTGGGCGCCATCACGAAGGAAGAATCGCCTCATCAGAATGATGCGGCCGTTGATACGGCCGATGATGCGAAAATGGCACAACGTCTGCACGGCTCCGGTGCCGTGGCATACGGATTCTTCACGGCAACCATCACCTGCTGGGACAAGGACCTCGCCGTCGCGCGCGAGAAGCTCGCCACTCTTCGCCAGGTGGTCCAGGCCCTTGGATTCAGTCTCATCGACGAGACTGCCTTGAACTCGCGTGACGCCTGGCTGGGCAGCCTCCCGGGCGAGGTCTATCGCAACGTGCGCCGGCCGCTGCTGCACACGCTCAACGTTGCTCACCTCATCCCGCTCTCCGCACCCTGGACTGGTGCCGTCGTGAATGAGCATCTCCGCGCTGTCACCGGCGTGGGGGCTCCCCACGTGTTCTGCTCGGGTGGCACCAGCCCGTTCTCCTTCAACCTGAACGCGCGGGACTTGGGCCATTCGAGCGTCATCGGGCCAAGTGGCGCAGGCAAGTCGACCCTACTCGCCACGCTGGCGATGGAGTGGACGAAATACCCTGGCGCCCAGGTCTTCATCTTCGACAAGGACCGTTCGGCACGGGCGGCGACCCTCGCGATGGGGGGATCCATCTACGAGCCGGGCAACCCCAACGCGCCAATGGCGTGGCAGCCGCTCGCCGCGCTGGAGAGCCGAGGGGACCGAGTCTTCGCGGCCGACTTCATGGCGACCATGCTCGAGCTCCAGGGCGTGACGGTCAACTCCGAGGTGAAGGCCGCTGTTGACGCAACACTCACCAGCCTCGCCACGCTGCCGGTGAGCCTCCGCACGCTGTCGCAGTTTGCTGACACCCTGGGAACGCACCGCAAGGACCTCAGAGCCGCTCTGCGGCCGTACACCAGTGAGGGGAACTACGGCCAAATCTTCGATGGGAACCGCGACGACCTGCAGCAGACCTCGTGGACGATGTTCGAGATGGGCGAGTTGATGAAGCTCGGAGATGCCGTTGTCGTGCCGGCGCTCCAGTACCTGTTTCATCGAATCGAGGCCCGCTTCGACGGGCGAGCGACGCTCGTGGAGCTGGATGAGGCGTGGCTCATGTTCCGGCATCCCTACTGGGCGCGGAAGCTCGAGGACTGGCTGAAGACGCTCCGCAAGAAGAACGTCTTCGTCGTGTTCGCGACGCAGGAGGTCGACGACATGATGAAGAACCCGGACCTGGTCAACACCATCCTCTCGAACTGCGCCACCAAGGTCTTTCTCCCAGACCCGCGGGCGCTCGACCCGATGCGCTCGGAGACCTACCGCGAATGCGGCCTGGCGCAGCGGGACCTCCAGACGCTCGCGAGCGCTGTGCCCAAGCGCGACTACTTCGCCACGAGCGGGAACAACCGCCGGCTGTTCCAGCTCGACCTCGGGCCTGTCGCCCTGACGTTTGCAGCCATGTCGGGCGCGGGTGACCAGAAGTTCCTCGACACCGTCACAGCTCATAAACCGGCGCGGTCGACCGAGCGCGCCGAGCTGATGCTGCGCCACCGAAACCTCGACTGGGCTGCGGACCTGCTCCGCAACCACACCTCCAAAGAAAGAAGCGTGGCATGAGCTTCGCCCCCTCCTCTCTCCGCAGCCGTGTCACGACCGTTGTTCTCATCCTGAGCCTCGTCAGCCCTTGGCGCGCTCGCGCGGACCTCTTCGGCGGCGACGTGGTGGTGCTCAGCGGCATCCTCTTCGAATCGCTGACGCAGGGTTACACGTTGACGCAGCAGCTCCTGGCGACGAAGGCGCAGCTGGAGGCAACGCTCAACTCAGCGAAGATGCTCTCGGAGGCTGACTTCGGCCAGGTGCAGCAGCTCCTGCTTCAGACGAACCAGAGTCTCCAGGCGATTCAGACCACGGTTGGGTCCGTCGACCGACAGTTCGAGGCGCTCACCGCCAACCGCGACCTGTCGCAGGTGCGCTTCTCCGAGTTTGCAGCGCACTACGGTGGGTGGTTGCAGCAGATTAACTCGACCGTCACCACGGCGCGCCAGCTCCAGATGCAGGTGACGAATGTTCAGCAGGCCAACAGCCAGTCTGCTCAGTCAATTCTCGCGCGCTCCTCGAGCGCAGATGGCGAGGTGCGCCAGTTGCAGTCGATTCTCCAGATGCTCGCTGTGATGCAGAGCCAACTCGGTTCCCTCATTCAGCACCTGGATGCCTCGGGGCGGGTGACGAGCACGATGGCGGCGAATGCTGCGGCCGAGAAGCAGATGGCGGAGGAGACGCGCCGGCGGCGGCTTGACGGCTACCAGGAAAGAGGGCCGCGGCCCGAGGTCCGGAAGGGCCTGCCCGAAGTGCGGATGAGGTAAGCCACCATGGAGTTCAATGCTCTGACGCAAACCCTCAACGGTTTCGTCGACATCTTCGGTTCCGCGCATGAGCGCATCAGGCCGTTCATCTTCAACGTCGCGGCGACGCTCTCGGGCATCGAGCTAGCACTCTTCGGCATCTACTGGGCTGCTGGCGGG